>CAZCQC010000107.1:0-2585 GCA_964500155.1 uncultured Rikenellaceae bacterium
GATAAAGCATCGGCCGAAGGACTTAAGAATACCCTCAGGATTGCCTCCGGGTGCAAGACTGACTATATCCTCGCAGGTGGCAGCCTTACATTCAACAGCATTGATAATCTTATTGATACCGTAAGGGAATTTTGCAGCATCCCTATTGTTCTTTTCCCTGGTAACCTCCTCCAGCTAAGCCTCAAAGCCGATGCAATACTGCTTCTCTCCCTTATTTCAGGAAGAAATCCTGAACTTCTGATCGGGAACCATGTAATTGCAGCCCCCTACCTGAGAAGTATAAGGGAAAAGCTTATTTCGGTTGGATATATACTTGTCGGCTCCGGTAAAAAAACATCAGTCGAGTATATCAGCCAGACTGAGGCAATTCCGGCCGATAAATCCGACCTGGTAGTTGCTACAGCTCTTGCTGGCGAAATGCTGGGTTTTCATATGATTTACCTTGAAGCCGGAAGCGGAGCCGAAAATCCAGTCCCCACAGAAATTATAAATGCGGTCAGAGAAAATATATCAATACCCATTGCAGTAGGAGGAGGACTGAGAAGCCGGCAGGAGATATCAGATGCATTCCTTGCCGGAGCGGATCTTATCATCCTTGGAAATGGCTGTGAAAAGGATCCAGGATTGCTGGCAGAAGCCTGCGCAGTAAGGGATAGTATAAAAACAACGCTGACTACCTGAAGAGTTCAGGCATCGGCTCCCCGGTACACGCATTAGGATAAGGTATCCTGCACAGGGATGAGAGAGTGGCAGCAATATCGGTCATATTGACTTTCCTCATCACTGTTGACCTGTTGACAGTCCATCCGTACCAGATAAGAGGAACATGAGAATCATATTCATAAGGTGAATTGTGATTCGTAATCTGATCCCCCTCCTTTTCAACCCATCCGGGATTTAAAGTAACAATTACATCACCCGACCTCTGAGGACTGAAATTATTTACGATCCTCTTCAGATGTCCGTTACCAAAATCATTTGCCTCGAAGGCATAATAAGGAAATGCTGATGCGACACCCGTAAACTGTGTAAGGAATCTGGCGGTCTTCTTCTGTATATCTTCAATTGCGATCCCGGCATCTTCAATAAGCGTTCTGTTCAGAAAAATCTGTCTTTCAGAAAATCCCCTCACCCAGTCGCCTTCACCATAAACTGCATTCAGATAGCTACGCAGAAGTTGAAGAGCCTGATTTTTCATGAAATAACCAGCCGGGATCCTTGTATTATCCATTATCCCGGGAAGCTCCGAAACGCCATGAGCTGATGTGAAATATATAAGAATATTTCTTTTTCCAAGATTGTCATTCAGGTAATTCACCAGCGTTTCAATGTGCTTGTCAAGACGAAGAATGGCATCACCTGTCTCTACCGAAGAGGGCCCGAACCTGTGTCCTATATAATCGGTCGACGAGTAACTTATCGCCAGAAAATCCGGGATCTCATCCCTGCCAAGACTGTCTTTTTCAATCAATCTGATTGCAAAATCGGTAGTATAAGAATCTCCGAAGGGGGTTTCTCTAAGAAATGCAAAGTTCCGTGTTGAATTTCTGCCTTCCGGCTTACTAAGTTTGTTAATGTCGTAAGGGAAAAAATTGCGACCATTAAATCCTGTCTCAAATTTATTTGAATCAGGAAGGCAAACTGAATAATCCGATGCCTGCCTGAGAAGGTTCCATGTGGTGCTCAGATATGTTTCTGAGTATTTCATTGCGTTGAAATCATTTACCCAGGGCGGCAGAGCATTCATATAATATGATGATGACATCCATGTTCCGGTTGTGTTATCGTACCAGAATGCCCCGTCGGCTGCATGACCGGCAGAGAAAATTGCCGAGTGTTCTTTAATACCTACCGAAAAAACCTTTGACCTTTTTCCTGTGGCGATCTTAAGCTCATCCGCAAATGTTGAAGCATTAAGATTAACCGGTGAATGAAGGCCTGATTCGTAGCTACCTCCCACCGGATTAACATTAACGTCCTTGGTGCAATATATAAATTCATTTTTCAGGGGAAGATACCAGCTGTCGGAAGTAATACCATGATAGGAAGGTTCTGTCCCTGTCGAAATAGTCGAGAATCCGGGTGCCGATTGGGTAAGCATGTAATCGAAGGAGGCATTGCGAAAAAATGTTCCTTCATTTATCAATCGCTTTATTCCGTTTTCAGAAAGCCTGTCCCTGAACCTTTCAATCTGATCAAACCGAAGTTGCTCAACAACTATTCCAATTATAAGAGCCGGCTTGTCAGGAGGAAGATATGCGCCTTGTCCCGACAGATGCATAAAACCAATTAGTAGTAAAAAACCAGCAAAAACTTTTTTCCCTGTCATTTTTTTAATCTCCACCGCTTTCTAAAAGGCACAAAAGTAATCTTTTCATCCAGTGAAACTATGATCAATTCAAAATTCATGTCAGAATCATCTTAGAATCACAATCCTGCCGCTGCAAGAAAGTTTACTTTCCGTATTTGTGAATACAACGAAGTAAATGCCTGCCGGCAATCTGCTGACATCCAGCTTAACAGGAATCCTGTCCGATGCTTCTGTGTCATAATCAGAAACCTTTTTGCCTGTCAGATTAAACATT
>CAZCQC010000108.1:0-6426 GCA_964500155.1 uncultured Rikenellaceae bacterium
TAAAATCGTTTCCGATATAGAACTCGACTCAGTCTCGTCTATATCTGATTTTATGTCAACCCCGACAGATGTCGGGGGCGCAAATTCTCTGGTATTGATATTTCCTATAATTAATATTATGTAAAATAGAAATATTTCAATTTTTTAATATTTCTTTATTTCCCTATTTCTTAAATTCTTTCTTGTCCCCTCTTCTTCCGAGGATTAAAATGTGATTGATTTTTAAAGTCCAAGATAAGTCCCTATCAGCTGGGGTTCAGTACTGTCGAGCATCGGAAGACTTGGAATTACAAAAAGATTCATACCAGAATTTTCTATGGCTCCCCAGATTGATGTTCTGATAAATTTATATCCATTCCTTTGAGCTGCGGTTATTATTTCTGCATCTCCTGCCCCATCTCCGTAAGGAAGTGATAGAATTGTTACAGAACCCGGCGTATGCTTTTCAATTATCTCCTTTGATTTCCCCAGTTCATAATCGAGGAATGAATTATATTCGGCTGAACTGCTATATTGATCCTTGTTTTTTAAAAGATACTGGTGGGAATATGTGTGTGAAGCAAATGTAAACAGCTTTTCCCCGTTTCTCATTGTATAATGACTCATATCCTCGACTTCATCCCACGTTACGAATGAATCAGACCCCATCATATATACCCATAGAAAAAATGTGGCTTTCATATTATAGCTCAGAAGCAATGGACGCACGAGCGTATACCATGAACTATCGCCGTCATCGAATGTAATAATCGCTGAGTTGCCTTCAGGCATTGAGCCAGATGCCGATATTGCCTCTAAATCACTGAATGTTAGAACTTTAATGTTGTTTTCGTTTAAATATTTCAAATCCGCTTCAAGGTTATCAATGCTTCGCTCATAAAGATTTGTTGCCTCCCCATTTACAATTCTGTGATACATCAGAACAATTATTTTTCCGGGAGGTTCGGGTTCCGGATCATTTTCGGGAGAACATCCTGCAGCAAACAAAAAACAAATTACTGTTAAAAAAGTATAAGCCCTTTTCATGTTCCGGGATAGTTTAAAGCAAGAATTATTAAATTTTAAATAATTAAAAAGCCTCTCCGGTAAACGGAAAGGCTTTTCCTATATTTTACAGAAACCTGTACTTTTTAGAATTACTTCTGTTCCAGTGTATCAAGCTTTGCCTTAACAGCGTTGTACTTGTCAGTCATCTTGAGCCTGTAATAGAGTTCTTTCAGACCTCTAAGTGCAAAAACGTCGTTGGCTTTAAGTTCGTCTGCTTTTTCCATGTATGGAAGAGCCTTTGCGAATACTCCCATTGCTTCTTCAATTGCTGCATTGTATTTGGCTACATCCATTATGTCGTTAGCTTTTACAAACATATCTGAAGCTTTGTTAATATAAGCTGCACCAAGGCCGTATTGGCTGTCGTAAAAGTCAGATTTAAGTTCAACTGATTTTGTAAGATCAGCAATTGCTTCATCATATTTTAACTGGTTAAGAAAGATAACGCCTTCTGCAAAATAAAGACTGTAATTCTCAGGATCATCGGCTTTAGCAACGGCAAGATTTTTCAGTGCGTCATCATTTTTACCGGCTTTTATGTAAAGGTCAATAAGCTGTAAAGTAACATTTTTGTCACCCGGGAATTTATCAGGCAGACTTTTGAGTAATGCTTCAGCCTTCAACGTGTCGCCAAGTTCAAGATAACTCTGCGATATCTGGAAGTATGGTGTAACCCCAAGGTATTTCATCTCTGCACATTTCTCAAAATACTTAATAGCAGCATCATGCTTGCCAGCGTTCATAGCTGCAAGGCCAGCATTATAGTACATACCGGTGTCGGTGATCCCGACATATTTATCGCTTTCAGTAATTTTTATCTGAGTTTCAAACGACTTAAGTGCACCTGCAAAATCTTTGGCCTCAATCTGAGTGCCCCCCTGTGAGTAAAGATCAAGGGCCAAAGAATTGTAAACCATTCCGGTAATGACCTTCTTTTTAGTAGCACCTTTGGTATCAAGTTCCATTGCCTTTTCATAGGCAATGTATGCTTCACCCAGAGGATCAGTATAGAATGCTTTGAATTTTGGATTGTCAGATTTGAAAACAGCCTGGCAAAGCTTTCCTTTTGCGAAGTAAGTATTAAACCAGTTCATTGATTTAGGATCAGTCATTGCCTGGTCAAGTGCCTCTTTGGCCTTATCGAGAGTACCCTGTTCAATTAAAGTCATGGCACTGGTAACTTTGCCTTTCTGGGCAAATACACCTGTCGAGAAACAAATAACTGCAAAGAGCAGAAAAACCTTTTTCATAATTATAATATTTGTTTAATTAATTGCTTTAAAAACTTTTCAAATTTAAAACATTACTTATTAATCTTCAAATTCTTTGCCAATTTCCTCATCATTTTCCTTATTTTGGATAACATCCTCTGTATCTGATTCTTCCCCGCCCTCCTTTTCCGAAACAATAGCGACAGATGCAATAATATCATTTTCTTTAAGGTTAATCAGCCGTACACCCTGTGTGGCTCTTCCCATGACCCTCAGGGCAGAGACCGGACTTCTCAGGATATTACCATATTGAGTAATAATCATAAGATCATCATTATCAGTTACATCCTTTAAGGCAATCAATGATCCTGTTTTTTCAGTAATGTTTATTGTTTTTACACCTTTCCCTCCTCTGTTTGTAATACGGTAATCTTCAATATCTGATCTCTTTCCGTAACCCTTCTCAGAAACCACAAGTATCTCCTTTTCCCTGTTTTCAATAGTTATCATACCGACAACAAAGTCAGTAGCCTCATTGGCAAGTCTGATTCCCCTGACCCCGGAGGCAGTTCTTCCCATAGGTCTGACCGATCCTTCAGGAAACCGGATAGCCCTTCCCGACTTAACAGCGAGCATGATATGATGGTTCCCGTTCGTCATTCTTGCCTCCAGGAGTTCATCACCCTCCCTGACGGTTATTGCATTGACACCGTTTATTCTTGGTCTGGAATAGGCTTCGAGGGATGTCTTTTTAATAATTCCCTTTGTCGTACAGAGCACGATAAAATTGTTATTAATATAATCTGAATCATTCAGATTTTTTACATTAATAAATGCCCTTACATTGTCCTCAGGATCAATGTTTATGAGATTCTGCATTGCTCTTCCCTTTGAGGTCCTTGAACCTTCCGGAATGCCGTACACTTTAAGCCAGTAGCATTTCCCGTTCCGGGTGAAAAAGAGCATTGTATTATGCATCGTGGCAATATAAAGATGTTCGATAAAATCTTCTTCCCTGGTCGAACCTCCCTTGGCACCTGTGCCTCCCCGGTTCTGGCGTCTGAATTCGGTAAGCGGGGTCCGTTTAATGTAACCCATGTGAGAAATGGTAATTACCATTTCATCGTCGGCATAAAAATCTTCCGGGTTGAATTCTTCGGCATTGGGGACAATTTCTGTGCGTCTTGCATCGCCGTATTTATCCTTTATTTCAAGAAGTTCATCCTTAATTATCTGCATTTGCATTTCGACGCTGGCAAGAACGCTTTTCAGATATTCGATAAGGGTCATGATTTCCTTGTATTCATCCCTTAATTTCTCCTGTTCAAGCCCTGTAAGCTGCCTTAGTCTCATTTCTACAATTGCCCTTGCCTGAATGTCAGATAGCTTGAACCGCTCCATTAATCTTTCCCTTGCTTCATCAGGGGTCTTCGATGATTTGATAATTGCTATGACTTCATCAATATTGTCACTTGCAATGATCAAACCTTCAAGTATATGGGCTCTTTTTTCTGCCTGGCTCAGATCGAATTTTGTCCTTCTCAGGATTACCTGGTGTCTGTGCCTGACAAAATGATCGATAAGCTCTTTCGTATTTAGTGTTTTTGGCCTTCCTTTTACAAGGGCAATATTGTTGACATTAAATGAGGTTTGCAGTGAAGAGAATTTGTACAGATTATTCAGGACAACGTTTGCACTTGCGTCCTTTTTAAGGATCATTACCACGCGCATTCCATTACGGTCCGATTCATCATTGATGTATGATATTCCCTCCAGCCTTTTTTCATTGATAAGATCGGCTATCTTGCGGATCATCTCCGCTTTATTAACCATGTAAGGGATCTCAGTTACAATTATGCATTCGCGTCCGGAATGTGTAATCTCAATTTCAGTTTTGGCCCTGACTACTATTCTTCCTCTTCCTGTTTCGCATGCATCTCTAATACCCTGCTCACCGTAAATAATACCTCCTGTAGGGAAATCGGGCCCTTTGACAAATTTCAGTATTTCATCAATAGTTATTTCCTTGTTATCGATGAAAGCAATGGTAGCGTCGATGATCTCTGTAATGTTATGGGGCGGCATATTAGTAGCCATACCAACGGCAATTCCAGAGGCTCCGTTCACAAGGAGAATGGGAATCCTGGTTGGCAGGACGACAGGTTCGCTAAGCGAATCATCGAAATTTGGCTGAAAATCGACGGTTTCCTTTTCAATATCCGAAAGAGTCTCTTCAGCTATTTTTTTCAGCCTGGCCTCCGTATACCTCATTGCCGCCGGACTATCCCCGTCGATTGAACCAAAGTTTCCCTGACCATCAACAAGCGGATATCTCAGGGACCAGTCCTGGGCCATTCTTACCATAGCTTCATAAACTGATGAATCGCCATGCGGATGATATTTTCCGAGCACCTCCCCCACTATTCTTGCAGATTTTTTATATGGTCTGTTGGAATATACTCCAAGTTCAGACATCCCGAAAAGAACACGCCTGTGAACCGGTTTGAGCCCATCCCTGACATCAGGCAAAGCCCTCGACACAATTACCGACATTGAATAGTCGATATATGCCGACTTCATCTCCTCCTCGATATTTACCTGAATTACCCTCTCTCTTTCTGACATAATCAATTATAGATTAAAAAGATATAAACGTTTTTTAATAGAACGTTTTTGTTTACGAAAATAGTGATAATTTGATAACTATTGACTAATCTGCAAGGTGACTTTTTAACATTATTTGTTTATAAATGGGCATGAAAATTGCCAATCATATATTGTATTAAATTTAACTTTGATTTTCATGTCATCAGCATTTATGTCTGTGGTTTACTGACAAAATGACTTATGGCCTGATTTATCTAATAATAAGAGGAAATAAATATGGATTCACAATTTTCACAAAGGGTAAAGGATATCCTGGGGTACAGCAAGGAAGAGGCTATACGACTGGGAAACAGTCATATAAGTCCTGAGCATCTTTTCCTGGGTATTCTTAGGGATGGTGAGGGAGTTGCAGTTGAAATACTTATCAACCAGGGAATTGACCTTCTTGTTCTTAAAGGTTCTCTTGAAAAGAGCATAAAAGTTGAAAATCCAATCTCTGTTGCCGATCATGAGATCATTCCGTTGCTGCGTAGCACTGAAAGGATTCTTAAGCTTGTATATCTTGAAGCAAAGTCGCTGAAAAGTTCGACAATAGATTCTGAGCACCTGTTGCTTGCGATTCTTAAAGATGAAAATGCTCTTGTTACCCGGTTCCTTTCAGAGCTGGATGTTGATTATCAATCAGTCAGACGGGCTGTGGAGGCTGGCTTGCCAAGCGCAAAAGCTGATTTTCCGAGGGAGGAAGACGACGAAGGGCAGTCATTCGGCGGAAACCAGAATAAGGGCCAATCCCCATCCTCTGCAAAACCTTCATCGGATACACCGGTCCTGGATAATTTCGGCATTGACCTGACAAAAGCTGCTGAAGAAGGAAGACTTGATCCGGTTGTCGGCCGCGAAAGAGAGATTGAAAGGCTTGCACAGATACTTTCGAGAAGGAAAAAGAATAATCCGGTTCTTATCGGCGAGCCAGGCGTTGGTAAGTCTGCAATCGCAGAAGGTCTGGCATTGCGGATAATAAAGAAGAATGTTTCAAGGGTTTTATTCAATAAAAGGGTTGTCGCACTCGACCTTGCCTCGATTGTGGCAGGCACAAAATACAGAGGACAGTTTGAGGAGAGGATGAAAGCGATCTTAAACGAGCTGTCGAAAAATGATAATATTATTCTGTTCATCGATGAAATTCATACTATTGTGGGAGCCGGCGGTGCCACGGGTTCCCTTGATGCTGCCAACATGCTCAAACCTGCCCTTGCCAGGGGAGAGATCCAGTGCATTGGAGCAACCACTCTCGATGAGTACCGGCAGCATATAGAGAAAGACGGGGCTCTTGAAAGAAGATTCCAGAAAGTCATTGTCGAACCGACTTCGATAGAAGAGACCATTCATATACTGCATAATATAAAGGAAAGATATGAAGAGCATCATAATGTCATCTATACTGATGATGCAATTGATGCGTGTGTTAAACTGACAAACAGATACATATCCGACAGACACCTGCCTGACAAGGCAATTGATGCCCTCGATGAATCAGGATCAAGGGTTCATATTTCGAACA
>CAZCQC010000109.1:0-7956 GCA_964500155.1 uncultured Rikenellaceae bacterium
AAGTCCAATGGATTATCCTGGTCTGATGTTTACATTAATACCTGCTATGGTTTAAACTCAGGATTTTTTTTAATTTTGTTCTGATTTTTTCAGATTTGTATTTTATTCAGTTAATATGCCATCCATTTCAGAAAAAGGAAGGGCCATGCCCCCTTCACCAATAAGGAAGCTGGTTCCTTATGCCGAGGAAGCAAAGAGAAAAGGGAGGAAAGTATATCACCTCAATATAGGCCAGCCTGACATTCCAACACCCGATGTGGCACTGAATGCTATCCGTAATATCGATCTGAAGGTAATTGAGTACAGTCACTCAGCCGGCAATGAATCGTACAGGCGAAAGCTGGCCGGGTTTTACCGCAATATCGGGGTTGATATTGACTACACCGATATCCTAATTACAACAGGCGGCTCGGAAGCTGTTTCTTTTGCACTGATGACATGCATTAATCCGGGTGATGAAGTAATAACTTCCGAACCTTTTTATGCCAACTACAATGGGTTTGCGGTGACTGCAGGAGTCAGAATTATCCCGGTGACATCTCATATTACCAACGATTTTGCCCTTCCACCAATTGAGGAAATAGAGAGTAAGATTACTCCAAGGACAAAAGGCATCATTGTATGCAATCCGAATAATCCGACCGGATATCTCTATACAAAAGATGAGTTATTTCAGCTCAGGGATATCGTGAAAAAACACGACCTGTATCTGTTTTCAGACGAAGCTTACCGCGAATTCTGTTATGACGGGGCTGAGCACTTTTCAGCAATGAGACTTGAGGGCATCGAGAAAAATGTGATACTGGTTGATTCTGTTTCAAAACGTTACAGCGAGTGCGGCCTGCGTATCGGTTCGCTGATCAGCAGAAATAAAGATGTCATTTCAACCGCACTTAAGTTTGCCCAGGCCCGGCTTTCACCTCCCGGACTTGGCCAGATCGCGGCTGAGGCATCACTGGAAACAAGGCTTGAATACTTCAGGGAAGTCAACACGGAATATACTGCCAGGAGGGATTTTATGGTGGATGCCTTGAACAAAATGCCCGGTGTTTTTTGCCCGAAACCCAAAGGGGCTTTTTACGCAGTGGCAAAACTTCCCGTTGATGATTCTGATAAATTTGCCCGCTGGCTCCTGGAGGAGTTTGAATATAATAATCAGACAGTTATGGTAGCTCCGGCATCGGGATTCTATTCAACCCCCGGGCTTGGCAGGAATGAGGTAAGGATTGCCTATGTCCTTAAAATTGACGACCTGAAAAAAGCCATGGAAACACTGGCACAGGCATTAAAAGCATACCCCGGAAGAGTATGAGAGGGAATAAAAAATGGGACTGAATGTGATTAACTGTATCGCAATTGATGACGATCTTTCAGCACTAAAGATCATTAAAGAGTATTGTTTAAAGATCCAGTTTGTCAATTTAGCAGGGACCTTTACAAATCCTTTTGAAGCTGTCCATACAATTAACAACAACCAGGTTGATCTTATCTTTCTCGATATAGTAATGCCGCAGATCAGCGGGCCGGAATTTCTTAAAACCCTGTATAATCCGCCAATGGTAATTTTTACAACGGCATTCAGGGAGTATGCTTCAGATGGATTTGAGTGTGATGCAATTGATTACCTTGTAAAACCGATTGCATTCGAAAGGTTTTCCAAAGCTGTCAATAAGGCATTTCAGCTGATAAAAATGAAGAATCCGGTTGAGACCTCCGGGGAAGAGGCTCCGGGAATACCACATGGATTCCTTATGGTTAAGGTTGAATACTCAACTATAAGGGTGAATCTGAATGACATTCTCTATATCGAGGGATTAAAGGATTATGTCAAGATCTATGCTGAAGGAAGACTGATACTTACTAAAACAACAATGAAAAATATAATTGAAAAGCTGCCCTCCGGTTCTTTTTTCAGAGTTCATAAATCGTATATAATATCGGTCGATAAAATTGATATGATAGAAAACAGCAGAATTGTGATAGGCAATCAAAGGATCCCCATCGGTGAATCGTACCGGGCTTCATTCTTTGAAATGGTAAACAGGAATCTGATCTGAGGCTTAATCGTATTTCCGTTTCCTGAACCACCAATCCTTCAGTGCCAGATCAAGATTAAGAGTGACGAATCGTTCCCTGAAGAGGTCTTTTTGTGTTGTACCGTTCTGTCCAAGTTCAAGTGATATATTTATCACACTAAGATAGCCGTGTATCGGGATCCCGGCGCCGAATGTAACGGCACCATAATTTATCGGGATATTATCAATTATCATATACGATTCGCGGTATTCGCCACCAAATCTGTATAAGACCATCCTCGTGGTTCCCTTATTAAGGCCCAGTGACGGGAATTCCACACCAAATGAATACCTGTTGGAGTTCCTGGTCCTGAGATATGTGTTAACAAAATCAATATTTTCCCAGCCGCTCCATTCATAATCAACACCGGCCCGGAAATATCCTTTGCTCATGGCAAATCCGGCCCCGATTTTCTGAGGTAAGCTGTACTTGTATTTACGACTTTTCAGAACTTCAGTTTCATAATCAGTTTCTATTGTTGTAACATTCTTCGTCGTCAGCTTTTTTGAGTTGCTGTAGGTCATCCCAATATTGTATTTCCACTTTTTTATGTTAAGCTGGTAATTCAGTCCGTAATCGATATTGAAATTTGAAACATATGATGCATCTTCGAGAGAGTAGCTGAAAACTGCTGAAGACTCTCGGTGGGTTATATTTCCGAAAAGATAAGCTGCATTAAAACCAACCGAAAGATTCTTAATAAGATTTACTGAGCCGCCAAGATAAACCTGGTTTACTCCACCATTACCCGAGAAGGTTTTCGGATACATCAGGATGGTACCTTCGACAGGAGCTGTCGTATTTATGGTGTATCCTACTGAACTGTAGGGAGAAAACCCAAAGCTTGTTGCCAGCCATGGCGTTAATCTGAATCCCATAGCCAGATATTTTAAATTTGCATTTAAAAGCGACTGATCATCTTTCCTTGTGGAATAGATTGTATATTTTCCGAAAACCCCAAGCTCAAATATCGACATCAGGCTGTCAATGCCGCTGTAAGAGGCAGGGTTCATCGAATTGATTGATCTGCCCGATAAAAAAGCAATACCTGTTCCACCCATTGCTTTCGAAGGTCCTATGCTGTTTGTTTCAAGATATCCCAGTCCGAAAATTGAATAAGGGGAGGTAGTTATCTGCGAGGATATGGTGCCGGACCACACCAATAAAATAAACAGGATCAGGATGTATGCTTTAGTGAGCTTTCTCATTATCAGTTCAATAAGATAAATAATAAAGTCTCAGTTTTACCGGAGGATGCTTTCCTTCAACTAGAAGCCTTTCAAATGATGAAGATAATTTTGAATCATTAAGACCAATCATCAAACCATCATCGCTGTTTACATATGCATCAAACAACTCATTATTTATAAAAGTAGTGATATCATAAGTATATCTGTTGTTCTCGTGCAGGTAATAATCAGATTCAAAAGATGCAATCATTGGTGTTTTGCCATCAGAACCATATATAGTCGATCTATAGTTTTCTTTGTTCGATTTAAAAATATATAAACTGTCTGGCAAACCGAAAAGCTCATAACTGTAAGGAACTGGTTCAACAATAAGCTCTGCTTTTAAGACTTTCCATCTTTCAGATGCTAATATGTCCTGGAGGGATGAAAACTTGAGTTTCGGAAAAAGCCCGATCATTCCCTGCATAAACGCGCGGTTGCCGGTCCCGGTTGACGGGACTTCATTTCCCTCCATTTTTATGTTATAAAGCGGAGTATTTGTAAAATCATATTTTACATTGTTAAACTGGTGGGTTGCGCCACCCATTTTGATCGTAATTTCCTTCTTTTCAGCCTCTTCCTTATCAATATGATAATAAATCTTCAGAACCAGATAATCCTGACCCGCATTAAAACCGATAAGTGCTTTATTATCAGCAGTTCCTGAAGTTATTACAAATCCCTTAATATATTCATTAAACCATTCTTCGGTTGAGACCTTTTCATCCTTATCCCTTATCAGCCCATATAATTCCGCTCCGAAATCATTTACCTGAATACTGACAGCAGTATCCGATGTATGAGGCTGAGGATAAAAACTTTTGCTACCCATAGCCTGAGGTTCATAAGCAAATTTTGAAGTATTAAAAAGATATGATTTATCGTACGGAACTATAATTTCTGTCAACCTGTGAATACTGACTGACATCAAAAAGGTGGTATCACCAAAATAATTATCAGTATATTGAAGGATGAAAGCTGAGGAATCATAAATTGCCTTTTCCTCAATTTCAGAAAAAGACTCGTAGGAAAGATCAAAATATGAATCACAGCTTATCGAGCCGAAAATTGTATCTTCATAACGGCCAATATAAGCCATTTTTGTTGATGATGTAATGACCGAATCAAGAAGAACTGTTGACAGGTCTACCCTGAACGTGTCAATCACCTGCAGTTTGGTCTGCGATTCGACGAAATCTTTGCCAATTGTAAATTCATTGGTTTTTGTACAGGAACCAATCAGTATAATTACAAATACAAAGAATGATAAGATTTTTCTGCCTTTCTTGCCCGCACCAATACCCTTCATCAATCTTTCAGTTTATGCAAATGAATACTAAAACAGGTTGTAAACAAAGCAAATATATACAAAAACCATAAAAGAGTAGACATACGACCTATTTTGAAAGACATTTCTTAAAGATTATTAAAATGCCGGACACTGCTTGGAATTACTCTGATTTAATTAAGTTTTATCGACAATTAATGTTATCTTGTCTACAATTTTATGGCATATATCTACAAGACTTTTTATTGAAGTATCCTTCAGATAGTTTTGTGTTGATTATTAATAAAAAAAACGGGAAAGATGATATACAAAGAGGTTAAGATTTGGATCAAAGTACTGGTTTTAATTCTGGCCGTACCTTTTTTTAATTCTTGTAACGGTGAAGAGGAGGTACTTGTTGGTAACTGGGTGGAGTTGTCTGTTTTTGATGGCTTGCCAAGAACAGATGCTGCCGGTTTTTCAATAGGAACCAAAGGCTATATCGGTACCGGGTATGACGGGGATGAGTTTCACAGCGATTTCTGGGAATATGATGCTGTAAAGAATTCATGGACACAGAAAGCTGATTTTCCAGGAGTTGCAAGAAGCCAGGCTGTTGGATTCGCGACCGATACAAAAGGTTATATCGGAACCGGCTGGGAAGGCAAATACAGGCTCAAGGACTTTTATGAATATAATCCTGCATCGAACATCTGGACTAAAAAAGCCGACTTCGGAGGATCCGCAAGGCGCCAGGCCCTGGCAATGGCTATCAATAACAAAGGTTATGTCGGCACAGGCGACAGCGTAAGTTACTTTAAGGATTTCTGGGAATATGATCCTTCGACTGATATCTGGACTAAGAAATCGAGTATCGGAGGGAACAAGCGTATAAGTGCTGCTGGCTTTGTTATAAGCGGGAAAGGTTATGTTATAGGCGGGTTCGATAATGGTGATTATCTGACTGATATGTGGCAGTATGATCCGGGGGCCGATTCATGGACTAAAAAAAGATCAATTGCTGATGTTACTGACCAGACTTTTGATGATGAATACTCTACAATAAAGGGTAGAGACAAGGTCGGATTTACGATTAACGGGAAAGGTTATCTTGCAACAGGCGGCATGACAACAGGGCTGGAAGTATGGGAATACAATCCGGGAACAGATCTTTGGATTGAAAAGACAAATTTTGAAGGTAGCAGCAGACAGGCTGCAGTGGGTTTTTCTATAGGGAGCAGAGGATACGTGGTAACAGGAAGTAGTTCGGGTTTGTATTTTGACGATATTTGGGCATTCGATCCTGATGCCGAGTTAAATGAGGATGATTGATAAAAAGAAACGATTGATATTTGCCCTCTTTCTGGTTATTATAGTTGTTACAATAACAGTTTCCAGAAGAGGGCATTTTTTTAAAGTCTCCCCATTTAAAAGCGGAGACGGATGGGGATATGACATTCTGGTAAAAGACAAGGCTTATATCCACCAGCCCTATATGCCGGCAGTCGATGGCCAGGTTCCGTTCAAAGACAAAAGATCTGCAAAAAAAACTGGCAGGCTCGTTGTTAAAAAGATCCGGAACCATAAATTGCCGTCAGTCACCAGGGAAGAGATAAAATCAATAACAGGCATATAGAAAACTGTCGTGCCAGTTTAAGTCATGCAAGTCATGCAAGTCGTGCAAGTCGTGCAAGTCGTGCAAGTCGAATAAGACCTGCAGGATAATTATTCATATAAAAGATACTTCTGTCTTATTTTCCCAAACTTATTGAGTCCATCCTTCCATGAATCACTGATCTCTTCAGCGCTCATACCTTTTTGGATCTGTTCCCTGAGTGTTGGTCCGCAAGCCAGAACATCAAAATAGGGGATAAAGAAATTCTCTTTATCCGGATACCGGTTATAGGCATCAATAACCCATTCAAGATTAACTTTACCTGATGGAACTATTTTATCGGCGATAGCATTTCGCAGATCCACTCCAAAGCACTTCTCACCCAGCAGAGGAGGATTTTTTGCCCCCGGAACACTTTCTGGCGTAAAACTGAACCCGGTGTCGGGTAGTTTAGGTGACCCGTAAACCTGGAAGGGATAAGAAGTCCCTCTTCCCAGCGAAATATTTGTTCCCTCAAACCAGCAGGTGGAAGGGTAAAGATAGATTGAGTTCTGGTTTGGAAGATTTGGTGATGGCTTTACCGGCAGTTCATAAAGAGTATTATGAGTGTAATCCTTACACTTGATAACTGAAAGCCTGCATTTCACACCGTTTTTCAGCCATCCTTCCCCGTTAAGCATCCTGGCATATTCGCCAACTGTCATCCCATGAACAACAGGTATTGGGTCCATACCTACAAACGATCGGTAAGATGTATCTGCTATATTCCCGTCGAAATAGAAACCATTTGGATCCGGCCTGTCAAGTACAATGCACTCCACATTGTTCTCAGCACAGGCTTCAAGAACATTATGGAGTGTTGAGATATAGGTGTAAAATCTTACGCCCACATCCTGGATATCGAACAACACAAAGTCAATCCCTTTAAGATCTTCGGGAGTTGGCTTAAGATGTCCACCGTAAAGACTGATTATCCTCACTCCTGTTTCAATGTCCTTTCCATCCCCGATCTGATCACCAGCGTCGGCAAGGTCCCTGAACCCATGCTCCGGGGCAAAGATAACATCGACTTTTACACCTATACTCAGCAGGGTGTCAACAAGATGCTTCTTACCGACCATCGATGTCTGGTTTGCCACAACAGCTACAGAATTATACCCGATTAAATGTTTATACTGATCAATCTGGTTTGCACCAGGAACCGGAGACTTTTCCGGGCTGATACATGATGAAGATATAAAAGCCAAAATCAGGAAATAAATAATAATAAATGACCTTTTCATTGATCGGTGGTTTGTTTCTGTAAATCTAAGTCATTTATATTATAATCACAACTCTGTGGATCTCTGTGTCTTGGTTATTTTACCTCATCCCCCTGTCCCCTTCTTCCAGGAGAGAAGGGGGTAAAAGCGGCTTCGATAGAGATAAAGCCCCTCCCTAACCGGGGAGGGGTTGGGGAGAGGCCTTATGATCTTTTTGGCCCCGATTGCAAATCGGCACCAGCATTAGCTTTTATTACACAGAGTTTTTACTAATTTTGGCATGTTACTTACTAAATGAATTTACCATATTTTATAGCTCACCGGCTTATAAAAGGCCGCCGTGAAGAGACCTCATTCTCACGACCGATAAATGTTATTGCCATAACCGGAATTGCACTAGGCCTGGCGGTAATGATACTGGCAGTGGCAATACTAACCGGATTCAAGCAGCAGATAAGGGAAAAGATCGTTGGATTCGGGTCAAATATCCAGATCCTGAATTTTGAT
>CAZCQC010000110.1:0-3358 GCA_964500155.1 uncultured Rikenellaceae bacterium
AGTAACCTGTCGAATCAGTCACAATACCATATTTCACATTGGCAGTAGGAAGGTATGTTTCTCCCCATGTATAAAGCACGCAAACATATATTACCAATGCGGAAATAAAGTTAAATATTACTCCGGCTGTCATAATCATAAGTCGCTGGCCTGAAGTTTTTGACCTGAATTCATATGGCTGCGGTGGTTGCTTCATCTGCTCCTTATCCATCGACTCATCGATCATCCCTGAAATCTTTACATAACCACCCAGAGGTATCCAGCCGATCCCATATTCTGTTTCACCTATTTTACGTTTGAAAAGTGAGAACCAGGCATCGAAAAAGAGGTAGAATTTTTCAACTCTTGTTTTAAAAAGCTTTGCAAAAATAAAATGACCAAATTCGTGTATGATCACAATTATTGAAAGACTCAGGAGAAACTGCAGTATCTTTATTAGTATTATCATGATTTCTTTAAAAGTTCGTTAATGTATTTTTGTGCTACGGTTCTTGCACTTGAATTGGATGTTTCAAGGAAGCCAAGACCCGGAGATGCAAAATATTCGGTTTTTTCCATCGTGAATTCGACAACATCTGACATCTGCAGAAAGCCAACCTTGCCTGAAAGAAATGCATTTACCGCAACTTCATTGGCGGCATTCATAATGCATGGCATATTGCCTCCCTGTTTCAGGGCTTGATAAGCCAGTGCAAGGTTACGGAACCTTGAAGTGTCAGCTTCGAGAAAATTTAGTGTCGGGCATTTGCTCAGATCAAGCCTGGGAAGATCCGAATTTAATCTGTCAGGATAGCTTAATGCATAAAGGATCGGGATTCTCATATCAGGCACACCAAGCTGTGCTTTCACCGATCCGTCAGCAAAATGGACCAGAGAATGAATGACTGACTGGGGATGAATTATAACTTTTATCTGTTCAGGTGAAAGGTCAAATAACCACTTTGCTTCAATAACCTCAAGCCCTTTGTTCATAAGCGAGGCAGAATCGATGGTTACTTTATTACCCATTTCCCAGTTTGGATGTTTCAGAGCTTCATGAGGTTTTACTTTCTTAAGCATCTCTTCCGTAAAATTGAGAAAAGGGCCTCCTGACGCTGTGAGGGTGATCTTTTCGACCGGATTCCCCGACTCTCCGGCAAGGCATTGAAAGATTGCAGAATGTTCAGAATCAACCGGAATGATCTTGCTACCAGTTTCCTTCACAAGTTTTTTTATTAATTCACCTGCAACCACAAGAGTCTCCTTATTTGCCAGGGCAATTTTTTTCCCGGCCTTAACAGCTGAAATCGTTGGCTTAAGTCCTGAATAGCCAACCATGGCAGCAACTACCATGTCGATGTTTGAACCTCTTACTACCTGCTCAATAGCTTCATCACCAGCATACACCTTAACCGGAATGTCCCTCAGAGCTTCCTTCAACTGATGATAATGAAGGGAATTTCCGATAACCACACAATCAGGCAGAAATTTCTGCGCCTGCTGAACCAAAAGCCGTATATTATTACCTGCTGTGAGGACCTCAACCTTAAATTCTCCTGAAAATCTTGAAATGACATCCAGTGTCTGTGTGCCGATCGATCCGGTTGATCCCAACAAAGCAATTTTCTTTGGCATATGACACTCCCGGTATTAGAAAGTTATATGTTTTTCAGGATCAAGTGGGCTTCCCTTGTACCAGATTTCAAAATGAAGGTGGGGTCCTGAGGTATAGAGTTCTCCTGAATCGCCCACTATTGCAATTGCTTCTCCTGTCCGGACCAGGTCTCCTGTCTCCTTAAGAAGCGTGGCATTGTGCTTATATACTGAAACGATATTGTTTGAGTGCTGTAGCTCAATTACAAATCCTGTCTCCCTTGTCCAGCCCGTAAATATTACAGTGCCGTCGAGAGCCGCTTCTACAGGTGAGTTAGGCTTTGTAACTATATCTGTACCAAAATGGCTGGACCGGGGATCGAATTTCCCTGATACAATACCTTTAACAGGCGGGAAAAAATGAAGACCTGCAAAGCTGGGAGCCGTTTCAAATGCTACAGAACCGAGAGTAAGATTATACCTGTCATCCTTTTCAACCCGGGCTCTGAGGGCTGAGTCTTCAGGTGAAGCACGGAATGTGATTGAGTTATAGTTTCTTGAAGTATCTCTCAGGGCCAAAGCACTCATGGGTTGATTACCGGCAATGATGGAACTGAGATTTTCAAAATACTTGTCTCTCAGGTTGAGCTCTTTTTCAAGAGAGTCCAGACGTATAGCGCTTAAAAGGATGTTGCGCTTCATTGTAATGTCGGGATAACCCGGGATAAATTCCCTGAGATTTGTAAACGCAATAAGAGAAGCTGTTGCACCGATAATAAAAAATACAAGGAATGTGATAAGAAGAAAGGCATTATACTGTGTAAGTCTTATTCTCCAAACCTCCTGAAATGTTGTATCATTGGTTACAGAGAACCTGAATTTATCGCGCCAGCTGCGTTTTTTCTTCTCGTTCTTTGGCATAATCCGTTACATGATTGGCATGCAAAGATAATAAACCTTAAACAACCTTTACTGCTTTATCCTCACTTTGCCACAAACCATGTTTCGAGCAGACCGACATAGCTGACAGGTTCATTGATACATCGGGGGCAACAATATAGAAATCTATTTCGACATGCGAAGGAAGGTTACCGTATACCCCCGGAGTGTAGCGGGCTTCCGCAAGAAGTGTTTCGCGGTTCCATAACTGTATCATGCTTATTGAATGATCATATTCATCAGGGTGGGGATAATCTTCACCCAACCTCACTTTCACTTCAAATTTTTCTCCCCTGTTGACCTGATCGGGACAGATCACATGAGGCATATGGCGGTCGAGGTAATCACGTTTTATTTCTTTCTCCTCATTTTCAATATCAGTGGCTTTAAATACTCTTGGCATGGTTTTTTGTATTAAAAAGATATTTAGTAATTATTGATCCAATTGATTAGTCAGAAGACCGAAGCCGTGAGTTTTTTTCTTCTGTCCCCGCCTTGCGGGATTTTCGTTACTCTGTTCCTCAACTTCTGTCTTTTGATTTTTGACTTCTCGCAAACTTACTATTTTTTTTTAAAATTGTTTTGCTAATTGCAATCTATATACTACATTTGCACCCACAATATTGCGGGGTGGAGCAGTGGTAGCTCGTTGGGCTCATAACCCAAAGGTCGGAGGTTCGAATCCTCCCTCCGCTACACCGAAAAAGCCTTGTCAGCCGGTTGGCTGACAGGGCTTTTTTATTGATGGCCCGAAGAAAGCTTGCTTTCTGAAGGGACTGAAATAAAAAAGCCCGTACCACGCGATAGCGTGGAAGGCTTTTTCGGTGTTAAGCTCCCCCCTGAGGAT
>CAZCQC010000111.1:0-2794 GCA_964500155.1 uncultured Rikenellaceae bacterium
CAGCTCTCCTTACAGTTTCGTCCCTGTCAGAATTAAATTCCGGAAGATAAATGTGTGTATGTGTATCGATAAGCTGCATCAGACTACACCCTGTGCAATCATTGCATTGGCAACTTTTACGAAGCCCCCGATATTGGCACCGTCAACATAGTTTATGAAACCATTATCCTGAGTTCCGTATTTGACACATGTGCTGTGAATGTTTTTCATAATTGTATGCAGCCTTGTATCAACCTCATCGCGCGACCAGGGGAGTCTCATTGAATTCTGGGTCATCTCAAGTCCTGAAGTGGCAACACCTCCTGCATTGGCGGCTTTCCCGGGTCCATAAAGGATCTGAGCTTTAATGAAAACTTCAACAGCCTCAATTGTTGAGGGCATGTTTGCTCCTTCTGCAACGCAGATACACCCATTTTTAACAAGGGTTGCAGCTTCTTCCGCATTAATCTCATTCTGGGTTGCATTTGGCATTGCGATATCGCATTTTATCATCCAGGGTCTCCTGTCCTCAAAATATTCAACTCCGAATTTCTCAGCGTACTCTTTTATTCTGCCTCTTCGGGTATTCTTAAGATCCATTATGTATTTAAGTTTTTCGGCATCGATTCCTTTAGGATCGTATATGAATCCGTTTGAATCGGAGGAAGTAACAACTTTACCTCCGAGTTCCGTAACCTTTTCTGTGGCATATTGAGCCACATTCCCTGATCCTGAGATACATACTATCTTGCCTTGAAGGGAGTCGCCCCGCGTGGCAAGCATCTCCTGTGCAAAATAGGTGGCTCCGTATCCGGTCGCTTCAGGCCGTATAAGTGAACCCCCCCATTCAATCCCTTTACCTGTAAGGACGCCTGTAAATTCATTTTTAAGTCTTTTATACTGCCCGAACAGATATCCTATTTCACGGCCACCAACTCCAATATCACCGGCCGGGACATCAGTTTCAGCCCCTATATGACGGAAAAGTTCTGTCATAAAGCTCTGACAAAACCTCATAACCTCGTTATCGGATTTTCCTTTAGGATCAAAATCTGATCCCCCCTTTCCTCCTCCCATTGGCAGGGTGGTAAGGCTGTTCTTAAATACTTGTTCGAATGCAAGGAATTTGAGGATGCCAAGGTTAACGGTTGGATGGAACCGCAGGCCTCCCTTGTAGGGTCCTATTGCACTGTTCATTTCAATCCTGAATCCTCTGTTAATCTGAACATCTCCTTTATCATCCAGCCATGGAACCCTGAAGATAATGGTACGCTCCGGCTCCGCAATCCGTTCAAGGATCTTAGCATGTTTGTACCTTGGATTTTCTTCTATAAACGGTATCAGGGATTCTGAAACCTCCTGGACTGCCTGATGAAATTCGTTTTCACCGGGGTTTTTGGCTTTGATCATGGCCATGAACTGCTGTACTCTTGGATCCATAAGTTGAGTGTTTATTATTCGTTTGAGGACTAAAATTAGAAAAACTAAGACAATATTAGCTATTCAATGATAATTAAATTTTAAGCCCCCCTTGGGGGGTTTGGGGGTATTTCTCATTATATCCGGTAAACATTTCCAGGGTAGCATTTGATTATCCCCTTGAACTCCATCTGAAGGAGCTGGGGTGAAAGTTTGTTAATGGGAATATCGAGATAGCGGCATATATGATCTATGGTCAGTTCTCCTTCTTTATTTATTAGTTCATAGATCTTTTGCTCTGATTCGCTTAACTCCGAAAAAAGAGTTTTCTGAACTGGGAGCTTTGATTTTTCAGGCTGCCAGTTGAGAAAATTTTCAATATCCATGGCAGATTCCACAAGAGCTGCCTTATTTGTTTTAATAAGATCATTACACCCTGCTGACCATTGATCATCAGGCCTGCCTGGTATTGCTAAAACATCACGGTTATACGAATTAGCCATATCGGCCGTGATCAGTGCACCGCCCTTGATACCTGATTCAACAACCAGTGTGGCATCAGAGAGCCCGGCAATTATCCTGTTCCTTTTAAGAAAATTGTTCCGCTCGGGAAGTGTATCGGACATAAAATCGGTCAGCAGGCCGCCGGTTTTTATAATAGACTCAGCCGTTGCCCTGTGAATTGAAGGATAAATAGTCTTAAATCCATGTCCAAGAACACCTATTGTCTGAAGATTATTTGAAAGTGCTGCTTTATGGGCGGTAATATCGATCCCGTAAGCTAGACCGCTAATTATTATGAGGTCAGGATGACCATTTGAAAGATTGCTTATTATGCTTTCACAAAGCTCCCTTCCGCGGGTACTGGCATTACGCGTACCGACTACACTAAGTATTTTGGGACTATTCAGGTCGCTTTTACCTTTGAAATAGAAGACAACAGGGGAGTCATCGCATTGCCTTAACCTGAATGGGTAATCATTATCAAGATAGAAGAAAGTTCTGATATTATGTTTAACAACATATTCCGATTCGGCTTCCGCAAGTTTCAGGTAAGATTTGTCACTTATACAGCTGGCAAGTCCCGATCCTATTCCGGGTATCTTTAACAGGTTACGGTAGGGTTCATTGAAAATTGCTTCGACACTTCCGAAATATGAAACAAGTTTACGGGCATTAATGTCACCGATGCGTGGAATAAGGCTTAAAGCAATCTTATGCTTCAGCGGGACTTCAGACATAGCACTTAGAAGTTGAGACTATCAAATATACAAAATATTTACCCCCCAACCCCCCTAAAGGGGGCAAAATTGATTTCAATAAAAAAATAGCAAACAGTATTAAATTTAGCAAACAGTATTAAATGTAGAGACGCCCAAATTGGGCGTCTCTACTA
>CAZCQC010000112.1:0-2693 GCA_964500155.1 uncultured Rikenellaceae bacterium
TTACCCGACAAGGAATTTCGCTACCTTAGGACCGTTATAGTTACGGCCGCCGTTCACCGGGGCTTCAGTTCAAAGCTTCGCTTGCGCTAACCTCTCCCTTTAACCTTCCGGCACTGGGCAGGCGTCAGCCCCTATACATCGTCTTTCGACTTTGCAGAGACCTGTGGTTTTGTTAACCAGTCACTAGAGCCATTTCACTGCGACCCCCATACGCTACCGCTTGCGCGTCACGCTTAGGGGCACCCCTTCTCCCGAAGTTACGGGGCTTGTTTGCCTAATTCCTTAACGAAGGTTCTCCCGTTCACCTTGGTATTCTCTACCCGTCTACCAGTGTCGGTTTGCGGTACGGGCACTATGTCCTCATCGTTTAGGAGCTTTTCTCGGCAGCAAGGCTCAACTCACTTATGCCTTTGAGACTCGCTACGACACCTCAACTCAAAAGGCGGATTTTCCTACCTCTCTCATCGTCTGACGTGCCATACACCTGCACTACCAATCGCAGGTTGGCCTACCTCGCTGCGTCCCTCCATCACTCTTACATAGTGGTTCCGGAATGTTGACCGGATATCCATCGTCTACGCCTTCCGGCCTCGACTTAGGCCCCGACTAACCCGACGCGGATTGACCTGGCGTCGGAAACCTGAGACTTACGGTGAACATGGTTCTCACATGTTTTACGCTACTCATGCCTGCATTCTCACTTCTGTCCGCTCCAGCCGTCCTTACGGTCGACCTTCTCCGCTGACAGAACGCTCCCCTACCGATCATCCATTAAGGACGATCCCATGGCTTCGGTGTTAGACTTAGCCCCGTTAAATTTTCCGCGCAGGATCACTTGACCAGTGAGCTATTACGCACTCTTTAAAGGGTGGCTGCTTCTAAGCCAACCTCCTGGTTGTTCCAGTAACCCCACATCGTTTCCCACTTAGTCTAAACTTGGGGACCTTAGCCGATGATCTGGGCTGTTTCCCTTTCGACCACGAAACTCATCTCCCGTAGTCCGACTACTACAATCTAGAACAGCGGCATTCGGAGTTTGATTGGGTTTAGTAAGCTCTAAGCCCCTTAGCCCATTCAGTGCTCTACCTCCGCTGCTGAACTTGTAGCGCTAGCCCTAAAGCTATTTCGGGGAGAACCAGCTATCTCCGGATTCGTTTGGCATATCACCGCTAACCACAGTTCATCCCCTAATTTTGCAACATTAGCAGGTTCGGGCCTCCACGAGGGTTTAATCTCGCTTCACCCTGACCATGGTTAGATCATCCGGTTTCGGGTCTAATCCTTGCGACTCACTCGCCCTTTTCAGACTCGCTTTCGCTACGGCTCCACGTGTTTCTCGCTTAACCTCGCCACAAAGATTAACTCGCAGGCTCATTCTCCAAGAGGCACGCCGTCAGGCCTAGCAGCGCACACCCGCATTTCTGCGGAGCACCGACCTGCTATTAGCCCTTCGACTGCTTGTAGGTTTACGGTTTCAGGTTCTATTTCACTCCCCTCACCGGGGTACTTTTCACCTTTCCCTCACGGTACTTGTTCACTATCGGTCACCAAATGTATTTAGCCTTAGAGAGTGGACTCCCTAGATTCCTACCGGATTAGCGTGCCCGGTAGTACTCAGGTACTCAGCTGGAGTCTCTCGGTTTTCGCGTACGGGGCTCTCACCCTCTCTGGCTGGCTTTCCCACACCATTCCACTAACCTTAAGTTTTGTAACTCCGTTATTGCTGAGCCCTACAACCCCTCTGCAGCAAGCTGCAAAGGTTTGGGCTTTTCCCATTTCGCTCGCCACTACTTTGGGAATTATTTCTTTTCCTCTGGGTACTTAGATGTTTCAGTTCCCCAGGTTCCCTTCGTATATCTATTTTTTCAATATACGATACTGGAGGTTCGCTCCAGTGGGTTTCCCCATTCGGACATCCCCGGATCGGCGCTTGTTCACAGCTCCCCGAGGCTTTTCGCAGTGACCTACGTCCTTCGTCGGCATTTGGTGCCAAGGCATCCACCGTAAACCCTTAGTAGCTTCTTCGTAATGCGGAGAGCTCGATGTTCTTTCCATCTTGCTCCCCGGTATTCATAATTCTTCTACCGGTTACTTTCGTTCTTTCTTCTGTTTTTCTTTCTTTCTATATTTCTATAGATGCTTTTGGCCTACACATACATATTCGACTGTTAAAGTGCTGTCTTTCTCATTGGTTTCCCAATGCTCACTGGACCCCATCTTCCAATCAGGTCCACTCAGCAGTGGGATACTCGCTCTTTTTATTTCAAGGTTCTGGTAAAAAACAATTGCGACCCGACTTGCCGCCGGTCGCAATTGAGATCCGTTCGGTTTCGTCTTTGGTTTTAGAAAACTTTTGTGTTACTACTTTTCACGCACTCTCCGTCTGGTGGTAATTGTTCTGTGGAGATGAGGGGATTCGAACCCCTGACCTCCGCCTTGCAAAGGCGGCGCTCTCCCGACTAAGCTACATCCCCGGTTCTTGCACAGGGTTACATCTTCACAGATGCAAGTGGGCCTTTCAGGGCTCGAACCTGAGACCTCGCCCTTATCAGAGGCGCGCTCTAACCAACTGAGCTAAAGGCCCTTCTTCTCAGCAGCCCTTTACAACTGAGGAGTGATAGGAAATCTACGGTTTCTGTTCCAATTCCTGCTTCTTTTGCCTCTTCACCGCTGATGAGGCGTGGTTGAGATCC
>CAZCQC010000113.1:0-3294 GCA_964500155.1 uncultured Rikenellaceae bacterium
TATGAGGCATAGCCGTAAATGCCATCATGCTTCCATGAGTCAACTGTTGGAGGATCATATGGCATCTCACTCTGATAGAAATATACCCTGCCGTTATTTCCGTTCCATAAGGTCTGATACTCCTGGAAATGCTCGTTGAACAATCCGTAAATTGTCACATTATCCCCGTTTACTATCAGTCCGTTTGCTGCCCTGTTCTTTTCCCAGCCAACACCATTACCATGGTCGGCCCTCCACAGCCAGATATGGTCGACAACCACATCCCTGCTATTAATAACCATGCAGGCACCGGCTGAACCTTCTGCAGGACCTCCTACCCTGAAAAATATGTCAAACAGAAAAACTGGGTCTGCGGTATCCTCCTTCGCTGAAGCTTTGGAGGACACGTGCGGCTTACGGAAATCCGGCTGGCCGACCACGAAAAGTTCTTTTGAAAAGATCTTTCCGGCATCTATTGTGAGTCCGCATACTGACACACCGTCAACATCCGATATCTCCAGAGCTGCATTGCCATTCTCCGGGATCAGGGTTGCAAGTCCGATGCCCATGACAACTGTACCCTTTTTTGTCACCTTCAGGCTCTCGTTGAGGAAATACCTGCCAGGTGTGATCAGGAGATGCTTTCCTTTTTTCAACGCTGAATTCATCGATACAGCATTATCAACACCAGGTTTAGCTATATAAAATTTATCAATACCCAGAGTCTTTTCTGATCCGGCTCCGCTTACCCAGTCGGGACCTTTGCTATTATGCTTAAGCTGAGGAATTTTAACAATAAATCCTTTTCCGTCAAAGGTCAGAAATGGTTTTTCACGGACATACGGGGTCTCTTCTATTGTTGTATAAGGCAACTCCGGCCAGTTTTCAGCAGGAGCCCCATTTACACCTACAAACATCATATTCCAGTTTCCACCATCCCATTTCCCCATGTCGGAGTTTCGTGTAAACCATTGCTGCTGGGGGCCGGATGTAATGGTGCCATCAACTTTTGAGTCGGCAAGAAATCCACCGCTTGCATATCCTTTGTCAAAAAGCTGCAGGTTACCTTTGATGTGAACTCTTCTCAAGGGAGCTGCCTGCGAGACACCCCAGACCATCGTGGAATTGTCGGATGGTATCACGGTCAGGTTTTCCACCGAACGCCAGAAATTTGTAAGAACACTGTTGCCATGCATTGTGTTCGACCTTACAGCTCCGTTAATAATCACATCATCAGGAGATTCCCCAAGCCCGAGAACCTGCATATAGTAATCTACCCTGATGTCAAGATCATATTTCCCGGGTTTGAACAAAAGCGCATAACGGTTGGTGCTGAATTCGCTCCTTCGGGCTGACTGCCTGGCAAAAACAGTGTCAATTACAGTCTGGATATCCTGCATATTCATTGAAGGGTCGAAAATAAAAACATTTCCACCAAAAAATGGCAGGTTGAATTTCTTAAAGGTTTCAGGCATGGCTCTGCCCGAAGTACCTGATCCCTGAGAATAACAACAATTCATTTCAGGGAATAACACCAGGATCAACACCAGTAAAATATAACTGATCTTCATAATCTGTCATTTTAGATCTTAATGAAAAGTTTATTCTTATAAAGCCAGTAGCACAGGTACCATAATGCAGCCCAGACTCCCACTCCAGTGATTATTTCTGTCGTCATCTCACCTGCCCAGGAGAACAGCAATTTGCTGAACGGAGAGACGATCCTTGTAATTAAACCTGCTCCGCCAACCGAGAAGAGCAGATAAATGAAAATGCTGTTCATCCCGACAACAATAAAGAACCACGATCCTTTCTGAAACAGCTTTTTTACATCAATAAGCCAGTAACAGAAGGCAAGGACAAGGATTGCCAATCCACCGCTGGCAAATACAAATGATGACGTTGCGATCTTCTTGATTATGGGAGTTATATTCAGAAGGTCAAGGGAATATCCGATTACGAGGCCCGATATACCGGCGATAACCAGTGCCCGGATCTTCTGTCCGGAAGTTTTATCACTCATTAAAAGCTTACCGCAAAGTACACCCCAGACTGTATGGGCCGTTGTGGAGACAAAGTTCAAGGTTGCCCATTCGCTTGCTTTCTTAACCCCCTCGATCTTATTGTTGAACCAGGCCCCGAGGTTTTCGAAGTTCACCCATGGATTATTAAATCCTTCCACAGGGAAAAAGCGGTAGGCCAGATCGATCAGAAGCAGGATCATAAGGGTGAAGATCAGCTGGAATTTAAAGCTCTTATTCCTTATCAGGAAAGCAATAATGTAGGTCACTGACAATTGTGCGAGAACATTCTGGAACCTGAAAACAAGATGCCCCGCATCGACAAAATAGAGGGCCCATCCGAAGAACAGCAACAGAGCAGCACGCCTGAAAGCATGAAGGTTGATCGTTTTGATGCTTTCTCCCTTTTTTATCCTGTTTGCCACGGCAAAAGGGATCGCAACGCCCACAATGAACATGAAGAAAGGCTGGATGAGGTCCCAGAAATGAAGTCCGTGCCATTCGTGATGATGGAGTTGTGTACCTATAAAATGTACAAATCCGCTATTTGAATGTAACAGATGGGAATAGAGTTCCGTTGCTTCTCCGGCTAGAAGGAACATTGTGAATCCGCGGAAGAAGTCAACTGATGTTATCCTGCCGGGGGCAGGAAGGATTGGAGATTGGATTTCTGAGGACATATTTCAGGTTTTTGGAAGTTGATAAGGGTAATCCAAATGTAAGAAATAATGTATTATGTATTATCGACAATGTATTATGTTTGGCAACAGGCGACCGGCCTTCGCTAAAGCTCCGGCTGGCAAAGCGGTCTTCAGGCAGTGAGGACCGCCTGACAGCATGACTGCAAGACCGCATGACTATTTATTGATTTTTCAGCGCCCGGAACTTTGCCAGGTGTTCTGCCGTTTCGTTCAGCAGCCTCTGAACTGACAGTCCGTGTCGTATGTCCGGGACAATTATCTCTGAGGAACCATTTGTAAGAAAGATATAATGGGCATGTATCATCGACCGGTGCCAGCCCCCGGGTACATGTCCCGAAGGGAATGATGTTACAGGCCTGTAATTGCTTCCTGTCATCTGCTTTGACCATATTCCTGATTCCTCAGTGTAGTACTCAAAGAAGTCGGGTGTTAAGGATGAATACCTTAGTGCCCCTCCTGTGGCAAAGATCTCAAACGAAAGGTTATCTCCGGTACCTGAGCTTACCCGGCTTGACGAAAGTGTCCCTGCAGCATGGCTCTCCTCATCATAAAGTGATATCTGGCTAAAAAGATCGGACCCTTCAGGCACATCT
>CAZCQC010000114.1:0-6529 GCA_964500155.1 uncultured Rikenellaceae bacterium
GATCATAGAGACTGTATTTCCACAAATAGTGAAGGAATTCTTCTTTCATGGGTGCACAAGTTTAAAATAATCAGCGAGAGTTTAAAGTTACGAATTGTACTTTAAATATGCTTGGTGAATTAGCAAAAAGATTGCTTCGTCCCGCGATGCGGGACTCGCAATGACACTGCCCACCAGTTAACATAGTATACGGTCATTGCGAGGAGTGCAACGACGAAGCAATCCTGCGCAATACACCGGGGACCCCCGATTAGATCAATTTATGCCGGGTAAGATACAACTCCATCTCCTTCTGGATTTCCCTGGCCTTTTCCCCAGCCACCTTATCGAAGTTTTCAGAATTGTCGGCAAAGATTATTCCCCGGGAGGAGTTGACAATCAGGCCGCATTTGCTGGTCAGCCCGTATTTCACAACTTCCTGAAGGCTGCCACCCTGGGCTCCGATACCCGGAATAAGGAGAAAATGTTCAGGAACGATCTTCCTGATGTCTTTCAGCATTTCAGCACGGGTTGCCCCGACAACATACATAAGATTATCAATGGAACCCCATTTACGGGATAATGTCAATACTCTTTCAAAAAGTTTCAGACCATCCTCATCATGATACTGAAAATCATCAGCCCCCTTGTTTGAGGTCAATGCCAGAAGGATAACCCACTTATTACTGTATGTCAGAAAAGGAGTCACCGAATCTTCACCCATATAAGGGGCAACAGTAACCGCATCAAAATTCATGTTCTCAAAAAACTCTCTGGCATACATTTTCGAGGTGTTGCCTATATCACCGCGTTTTGCATCGGCAATTACAAGTATCCCCGGAAAGTTCTTTTTGATGTAATTCAATGTCGATTCAAGAGACTTCCATCCCTTAGTTCCGTTGCATTCATAAAATGCAACATTAGGTTTATATGCAACCGCGTATTTATGTGTAGAGTCAATTATGCGCCTGTTGAATTCAAAAACAGGATCTTTGGTTTTAAACAGAAAGGATGGGATTTTATCAATCTCAGAATCCAGACCGACGCACAGGAATGATCTTTTTTCTGTAATGGACTTAAATAACTGAGAATGATCCATAACCATCAGTTTTAGTTTGTGCTTTCTTTTAACCGCTCAGTATTCTCAGCCATCTGAAGCTTTTCAATTATTTCCAGAATATTTCCATCGAGAATAGAGGGGAGGTTATACATTGTGAGTGTTATCCTGTGATCGGTCATCCTTCCCTGCGGATAATTATAGGTCCTGATCTTGGCCGATCTGTCGCCGGTCGACACCATTGTCTTCCTTTTGTGAGATACCTCATCGAGATACTTCTGGTATTCAAGATTATAAAGCCTTGTCCTTAATTCCTTAAGGGCTTTGTCATAATTTTTGATCTGTGATTTTTCATCCTGGCAGGTTACCACGATACCGGTTGGGATATGCGTGAGCCTGATGGCTGAATATGTTGTGTTGACAGATTGTCCTCCCGGACCGGAAGAACAGTAGGTGTCTTTCCGGATATCTTCACTCTTTAAATCTACATCAAATTCGTCGGCCTCGGGAAGAACAACCACCGAAGCTGCTGAAGTATGGATCCTGCCCTGTGTTTCCGTCTGAGGTACCCTCTGTACCCTGTGTACTCCTGATTCATATTTTAAAATCCCGTAAACACCTTCTCCTGAAACACTCAGGACTATTTCCTTATATCCGCCGGCAGTTCCCTCTGAAAAACTGTTGACCTCTGCTTTCCATCCCTGAAGTTCGAAAAATTTGCTGTACATCCTGAAAAGGTCACCGGCAAAAATACTTGCTTCGTCGCCTCCTGTACCTGCCCGTATCTCCATAACAGCATTTTTGTCATCCTCTGGATCTGCAGGGATAAGTAGCATCTTGATCTCCTCCTCCATTTGGGGGATGCCGGCATTAAGCTGTTCCAGCTCTGCCTTTGCCATTTCCCTCATCTCTTCATCTTTTTCAATGGAAAGCAATTCCTTTGTGCTTGAGATATTTTCAAGCGCAAGTTTGTACTTTTCATAAGACTCAATTATAGGCTGAAGATCTTTATATTCCCTGCTGAGCTTGACATACCTGTCCATATCTGAAAGCACATCCTGATGCGTCAGAAGTTCCCCTACCTCAACGAACCTGGCTTTAACTCCCTCAAGCCTCTCCAGAATCATATTATTTGCCATTTTCGGATAAATTTCAGGGGACAAAGATAATAAATCTTTCTTTTTTACCTCTCCCTAAATCCCTCCCCTGAAAGGGAGGGACTTAGTAATTTTAGAAAAGTGATTTGCACCCCTTCTCTCCTGGGAGAAGGGGCTGGGGGATGAGGCAATAATATAAAAGCATTGGACTAATCAATATTCGAATTTACCGTTTTCAGTTTCAATTGTAAGTCTCTTCTTATCCGAAGACTCACAATGCCCGATCACTTTCGCTTCGAGATTAAAACCGGAAGCCATATCTATAATTGATGCAGCATTTTTTTCGGAGGTATATATCTCAAACCTGTGTCCCATATTAAATACCTTGTACATCTCATGCCAGAGAGTCCCCGACTGCTCCTGAATTATCTTGAATAATGGAGGCACAGGGAACATATTATTCTTAATTATATGCAGATTATCAACAAAATGCATGATCTTTGTCTGACCACCTCCGGAACAATGAATCATGCCATGGATTTCCGGACGCATGGTTTCGATAACTCTTTTGATTACCGGAGCATAAGTACGTGTTGGCGAAAGAACAAGTTTACCTGCATCGGTACCAAGGCTTTCAATCTTGTCGGTCAGTCTGAGCCTTCCCGAGTAAATAAGATCATAAGGCAGTTCTGTATCAAAACTTTCGGGGTATTTCGGAGCCAGGTAAGGTGCAAAAACGTCATGCCGGGCAGAGGTCAGTCCATTGCTTCCCATGCCGCTGTTATATTGTTTTTCCCAGGTTGTCTGCCCGAAGGATGCCAGCCCGACAATTACATCTCCTGCACCGATATTCTGATTGGAGATTACGTCCGATCTCTTCATACGGGCAGCCACAGTCGAATCCACAACTATTGTCCTGACAAGATCACCAAGGTCAGCTGTTTCACCTCCTGTCGACCATATCCCGATTCCAAGACTCCGAAGATCTTCAAGCACCTCTTCAGTTCCTTTTATAATTGCAGAAATGACTTCACCGGGGATCAGGTTCTTATTTCTTCCTATAGTTGAAGAAAGAAGAATATTATCGTAAGCACCAACACAGAGAAGGTCATCGGTGTTCATTACTATTGCATCCTGGGCAATTCCCTTCCAGACCGACATATCACCGGTCTCTTTCCAATAGATGTATGCCAGCGAAGATTTTGTTCCTGCCCCGTCGGCATGCATAATATTACAGAAGTTATCATCACCGCCAAGCAGATCAGGCACAATTTTACAGAATGCTTTGGGGAACAGGCCTTTATCGAGGTTTTTTATGGCCGAATGAACATCTTCTTTCTGAGAAGAAACTCCCCTCCTGCTGTATTTTGATTCGGTGGTCATTTATTTTCTATATACCCAGATTATTGATTGTTTTAAAAGCTTCCTGAATTCAGGGTTTTCAAAAGTCGGAACGTCATGGCCGCTTTGCAGGACAACAATCCGGGACTTTCCGTATTTTTTTGCCCAGCCAATGGTTGCTGTACTTCTCGGTTCATCGGTTGTGAGCAACTGAGTTACACCGTCTTCAACATAATATCCCTTATAAGTTTCGTCGAAAATCGGGAAATCATTCAATCCTTTTGTGACAGGATGCTTTTTGTCTGAGATTTTTACTTCAAAGTGAATATCGTGAATATATGAGCAAGCTGCATATTCCCTGCCTTTAAAAGTTGTAGGCTTATGGAAATATTTCCCACCGATTATGTTCCAGTATTCCGGCCAGTCATCGAAGGCACATATACTGTGATGAAGTGCCACAACAGGCTTTCCCTGCCTGATGCAATCTGCAAAGATCTTTTCCTGTTCACCTGTGATCGTCTGCCACATGTGATAAAAGACAAGAACATCATATTTATCGCGGTTCTCGGGTTTGAACATTTCGTACGCTGAAGGCAATTCAACAACCTTATATGTCATTTGCGGTTCAAAGCTGGCAAGCATCTGGTTGAATTCTTCAACCTTATAGCCATGGCCTCCGGTAATAACCAGAATGCGGATAGGTTTTACAGGCTCAGAAGCTGAAAGTAATAATGTTGCTGAAAATAATATACAAATGGTGAGAAAGATGTTTTTCATATTATTAAAAAGAAAAATTCATATCATTCAAATTTAAAAAGAAATATTCATTTCTCTATTTCACATGTACTCACCCCCCTACCCCCTCTCTAATTCTTAAAGAGGGGGCATAATACGTTGTATATTAAATAACTCCCCCTCTTTACGTTAGTAGAGAGGGGGAACATAAGGGGGTGAGTACATGATTATTTTTTTGGTTCATAATCCGTTCTCAGTACCCTGAACTCGGTTCTCCTATTGATCTGGTGAGCAATTTCCTTCTGTTCCTCACTGCCAAGCGAATTAATGAACTGCTCAGTAAGTGCAGTCCCCTCCTTAAGGAATGGATTCTGTACCGCGATAGATGCATCAGCTACTTTTGGAGTCGATTCTCCGTACCCTTTTGCAGCTAGTCTTGCCTGTTCAATCCCTTTTTCAATAAGATATTGGACAACCGACTGAGCTCTTTTCTGTGAAAGATCCTGGTTATATTCCTCGGTGTCGCGGGAGTCGGTGTGAGACATCAGCTCTATTGTCACATTTGAATTATCATTAAGGGTTTCTACAAGTTTATCGAGCGATACCATTGATTCGGGCCTCAGATCCCATTTACCAAAGTCGTAGAAAATATTGGGAAGCTCAATTGGCTTGTCAATTGCAGTAAGAAGAATTGTGACCATATAATCGCGGCTCTTTTCCTGAGCCTTTGTGGTTTCCTTTTCCTTGCCATTCAGGTAACCTTTTTTTGAAGCAAGGAAGATATAATCGACATCCTGCTTTAGAGCAAACTTAAAATCTCCCCCCGTTCCGGTTTCAGCCTGAAGGTTTGAAGCGTCGCTGGCAATCAGCTGCACTATTGAGCCCTGTATCGGGCCTCCAGTTTTTTCATCCTTTACAAGTCCGGTAACATTGAATCTCATAGGCGGAAGTTCAAAAGTATAAAGCTCATCATTCCCTCTTCCCTTGCGTGTTGAACTGAAAATTCCGCGCTCATTGCTGTTTTCGAATGAGATCCCGAAATCGTCAGCGAAGCTGTTAACAGGAGGTTTCATATTCTTTACCACCCATGAACCATCGGGCTGAGCTGTTGCCTTATAAATATCAAGACCTCCCATACCAATTTGCCCGTCGGAAGCAAAATACAGGCTCCCGTCATCCCTGATATACGGGAAGAGTTCATTACCGCTTGTATTTATGTCGGGGCCCAGATTGCGCGGAGCTGACCATGGATCATTTTCGTCACTGCGGGTAACCTCATAAATATCCTTCATGCCAGATCCCCCCGGCATATCTGAGACAAAATAGAGTGTAAGACCGTCGGATGAAATAGAAGGATGGGCAGCCACAAGAGAATCGGGAAGGATTTTGGTATCAATGGGATCGCTCCATTTTTCGCCTGATCGTTCGGAAACCATTATTATACATCCCTTTTTTTCGCGTTTCCCTGCTTCGCACCTTGTAAAATACACCTCTTTATAATCGGCTGTAAAACAAGGCGTTCCATCTTCTGATTCGCTGTTCAGGCTCTCGACAGGAATCGGGGTGCTCCATTTTGACTTTTTATCGAGACGGCTCTCAAATATGTCAGTGAAACTTTGTCCGGTTGCACCATGTGTTTTACTTCCCGCAGCATCCTCACGGGATGAGGTAAAAAATATAACACCGAAATCATCACGACCGTAGGCTGGACTGAAATCGGCATCTTTGGAATTAAGATCTTTGAGCTCCTCAACTTTGTATGCTTCGGGATTCCTCTGCCATTCCAGGGCAAGCTCACATGATCTTATCTCCTGGTCGGCTCTTGAATCAGAAGGTGCTGCCTGCTTATATTTTTTAAATTCGTCCACGGCTTGCTGATACTTTCCGGTTTTTTTAAGCGATTCTGCCAGCCAGTACTGGGCGTCGGGTTTTGAAAATGCCGATTTAACTGCAAGCCTGTACCATGTTTCCGCATTTTTGGGATCATTTGTAAGACGATAGCATTCAGCTATCATAAAACCAAGCTCGGTCCTTGATGCCTTATCCGTTTTCTTTGCTTTTGAATATGAATTCTTAAACTGGTCAATTGCATCATAATATTCCCCTGCATTGAATGAGGCATATGCTCTTTCAGCCTTCCGATTCTGCCCTGCCGAATCCTGAAAGCTGACTGCAGTCAATAATATTATAATGAGAAGCAGAACTCGTTTCATAGTATCAGTGTAGATTTGAACTCAAAAGTAATCAATTTAGGGAGATTGATATAACATCAAACGATGTGCCAAAGTAAATATTTCAAAACAAAGCAGGGACATTGAAT
>CAZCQC010000115.1:0-5348 GCA_964500155.1 uncultured Rikenellaceae bacterium
CACAAGCTGATACAAAAACTGAGTATAGGTTGACATATTTTTCCACAATTAGCACAGGATTAAAATTAGGAAAATATTCTTAAATCAGCAAATTCAACCCACTCCGGGGTTGATAAAAAAACAGATGAATCCTACCCCGGATGTAACCGGGGATATTAGACTTGAAAACCTCCGGTTTTTTGTCCTAAATTGCTTTTTCTTACATAATTAGTTTAATTGGATATTAACATGTTAGCAATAAGTGTATTGATGTGGAGGAGTCATAGATAAGATAAAAAACATGTAATTACAATGTAATTACATTATTTCAGCATCAAACGGCTGGTGTCTGCCACAAACATCCTGGTGCTTTGAGTATATTCAAAACCTGAAGGGCTTTTGTGCTTCAGATCGATATAGAAAGCAAGGTATCCCGATTCCGGATATCTGATTGAGGCTGTTGTTTCATTATTATTTACATTCACCGGATCCGATTCCAGCCATTCTTCATCCCTGAAATCAAGATCATAGGAATCAGCAATCCAAAGTTCTGCATCGGTTATCTGACCTGGTTCAGACCTGACAGTAATAGTAATAGTTCCATCCGAGTCAGTTATTTCATAATTACAGTCGGGGTAATTTCCATTGGTTGTTGTTATCCCGAAAAATGCACTTAAGGTTGTCAGAGCCTTTACTTTGGTTCCAAGATTATGGCCGGCATTGGGTGTATAACAAATATGATTGTCACCAGGTATGCTGTCAATATAGTTTTTAACAGCATCAACAGGCCAGTAAGGATCATTGGTTGCCATGAAGATCATTTTTGGCATTGTAAGTGTTTTACGATAGGAGTAGGGATCAATCATTTTGACCAGGTCATTCCCATCGGATGAACCCAGATCCTGTACTATACCAAGCTTAACATAATCCTCAATTTCGATGCTGTAGTCTCCCCAGACTTCTTTCTGGTAACTGATATTTGCAGGCATGTTAAGCACGTCAATAACCATTGGACATATAGCCTTGACTCTTTTGTCGGAAGCTCCTGCCAGCCAGGTGGTCCATCCTCTTTTAGAAGCGCCTGAAAGGATGAAATAGTCAACTTTTCTTCCAACTTCCTTTACGGTAAACTCCTGGATGACATCCATTGCTCTTATTGCACTCTTTGTCATGGGAAAAAGAAGCGGCCATGTAAAATCTTTATCCTTTTTGAAATTGTAAAGTGTATAAGTAATGAGTGCATCTTCCGTAAGATCATTGTACAGCGGCTGATTCGGCACCTGCCAGATAATTGCTGAAATGGCCTTGTTGATAACCGCAATGTTCCCAATGGATTTTACTAAATCATCATTGAATTCGTGAGTGTTCGGCTTTCCCTCTTTTACACTCCCTCCTGTTATGAACAATAATGCATCACCCGAATCCAAAACATCAGGTACTATAATCATAAGTTCATGATTCCATTCTATATCACGCCATTTCTGTGATGTAAATAAAATGCGGTATAATGTGAAATTTTCAGCTTTTTGCATCTCCTGAACCTCCCAGTGGAAGGAATTGTCGGAGTTTTGGAGATATGCCTGAAGAGCAGTTTCCGGCTTTAGAGGAGCATGAGAACATGAAGATGCTGTTAAAACAGAAAATATTACAACAACTTTAAATAAAAATTTCTTCATCTCTGATGAATTTGATTATTAATTCATAAACTTAACTGAATTTTAATGAACATGAAAGTAAACATACAAATATCAGCAGTCGCTTATATTCTGGTTTTTTTGGCCGGCTGTATACCGGAAAAAAATACTCAGGAGATCAATTATCATCCAGATAAGGATTTTATCCAGGATTATTCCATAAAATACTTTGTCCGGGATGAAAATGTCCTGCTTTATAGAGTTGAATCCGACAGGAACGGATACATACAGATACTTTCATCCAAAGGGTTATTAAGACCGGCAAATGGTCAGTTTTTATACCCCGGTTATCTTGTAAATGATAATCATTACAGGCCAACTTCTGTTAAGAGAATATCAGGTATTGCGACATACCATAATCAAATTATCTATCTCGACGACAAAGCTGTTCTCAGCAATGCCTGGGCAGGGAAATTATATTCCGGGCACTCCCTGGATTCGGCAAAAATCTTTGCCGGAGGAGTTGACTTTACATTTCTTGTCTCTGATGGCAGAAAGCTTGTTCTGGTAAAGAATTCACAAATATTACAGGAAGCTGATTTCCGGGAAGAGGTCCGCGATATAAAATATGACTTATCCAATAATCTTTACTGGGTACTTGGTTCAGAAACAATCAGCATTTTTTCTCCTGTGAAGGGAGAAATTGAACAGATCCTTAAAAAAGACAACATTACATGCATCGAATTTTCTTCAGGCAGGCTAATTATAGGGACAAATGACGGTTATTTTGAACTTGATCCAGGAACCGGGAAAACGTTATCAGATATCAGTAAGAGACTACCCTGCACCGAAATAACATCAATCACCGATATTGAAGGCACTTTATGGTTCGGAACCCCCTCCGGAGCCTTTAGGTTACGGGGCGATGGTAAATTCGACTATTATGCCTCGGAACGCTGGCTCCCTTCAGATAATGTTATCGATATTTCCAAAGGCCCTGATAAATCAGTTCTTATCCTTACCGGAAAAGGACTGGCAAAAATATGTTTCAGTGAGATGACATTGTACGGTAAGGCATTGTTTTATGAAAAACAGGTCCGGGAGCGTCATATACGACATGGATTCAATGCAACTGTCGGCGGAATGGAAGGTGGCGATATTACAACCGGTAGTCTGGAAGATTCAGATAATGATGGATTATGGACATCGATGTATGTTTCTGCCCAGGCATTCAGGTATGCCGTTACAAAAGAGGAAGAGGCATTGGAGAATGTTCGTGAATCGCTTGATGCAATTGAAAGGTTATACAGCATTAATCATGTACCAGGATTTCCGGCACGCTCCTTCGAAAGACGGGGATATAAATACGAAGACAAACCCTGGCGAAGGGCTGAAGATCCTGAATGGGATTGGAAATCAACAACAAGCAGTGATGAAGCCATTGGCCATATTTTTGCAATGGGAGTAATTGCAGAGCTGGTGGATGCAACTGACCTTAAGGAAAAGGCAATCATGCTGATTGATACGCTGATGTCAAACATTGTTAAGAATGATTTCTATCTTATCGATTGGAACGGGGAACCAACATTATGGGGTAAATGGAATCCTGAATATGTTAATGCCCGTCCTGAAATGGTTGGTGACCGGAGGCTCAATTCATCAAATATCATTGGAATGTTGCAGACAGCCTTTCACTTTACAGGTAAAGATAAGTACAGGAAAGCTGCTTTCTATCTAATGAATGAACAGGGATACCTAAATAATCTGACCCGACCTTTGAATAAAATCGGCCCGGCTCCCGATGATTCTGATGCCTGGAGCAAAATGTTGTCGGATGGATGGAATCATTCCGATGATGAAATGTATTACTGTGGATACTGGGGATTATACCGTTATGCTTTCAATGATACCCTGAAAGCAAAATATAAGGCGGCAATTATAGATCACTGGAAAGCAGAAAAGCCTGAAAAAGAGGGTTTGTGGAATATCATTACTGCACTTGTAAACCCTGAAAACTTTGGACTGGAGGATGCAATCTGGTATCTTCAGGAATACCCTCTGGACCTAATTGACTGGAGTGTTAAAAACAGTCACCGTAAAGACATCGAATTAATACAAACTGATTTCCGGGGTCAGACTGCCAGGGAGGTTCTTCCACCTGACGAACTGCCTGTTTCCCGGCATAATACAAACCGTTTTATGCTTGATGGTAATGGAAGCGGGAAATCAGAATACAGCGCAGGAGATATATGGTTGCTTCCCTACTGGATGGGGCGGTATCTTAAAGTAATAAGTGAACCGGAAAAGCATTCTGAGAAAGAAATTCTATCCGGTCAAAAATAGTGTTCTGATATTATTCGCCCTTGTTAAATCTATTCATTACCTCTCTATAAGTGGTAATAATTATCCCATTGTCTGCAAAGAAACTTTTTACAAGCGGATCTGAAAAAAGCTGAGCCTCCCAGACCCTCTGCTGCCAGGAACCGGTAATGGTTTTAAGATTATCAGTTTCAACTGACGGATGAAAAATTATTTCTGTCAGACCGGGCCCCAGTGAATTAAGCAATTTGAAGAAGTTTGATCTTTTTTCTTCATACGAGCCTCCGTCAGGAACACTTGAAAAATTATCAAGCTTTGGCAGAGAATACTGATTTAATAGTTCCACAACATCAGTTGTGATGGGGTAGCCTTCCCTCCGGAAATTTTCAGCAATAGCAGGATCGGAGAGATCTATAGCATTTGCGGGAATTTTATATTCTTCTGCGATTTTAAGGAAGACTCTGAGGTATTCGGGGGAGGCGTACATGGTTCCCATATGAGTATCGATATGGGAAGGAGTAAATCCCGCCGCGATCACTTTGTTTATCTGTGCACGCACTTCTGTTTCAACCTCACCTGCAGAAGCATGGGTGACAACCTCCGGGACATCATGCCACATTTTTCCTTCGGTGTCTATCAATCCGGGGACTTTGGATGTATCAGACACCGGTCCCCAGCGGTAGGTTTTCCATTCGCTTGTCAGGGTAAGATGAACTCCGACATCGGGTGATTTCTGTGTCTTTGCCCATTCAATCAGCTCCATAGAAAAGGGGCAGGGTACCATAACTGCTGTTGAAAGCAGGTCACCTGTTTCAAAATAATGCTTTACAGCAATATTTGCCTCATCACACATTCCTGCATCATCGCAATGGAGAAGAATAACCTTGCTTCCGCCTGGAAATCCAAGCTTGTCAGCATTTGTGATCTTTTTTTCAGAGACATCTGATTTTTTCTGTAAACTGTTTTTGGATCTGTTGCATGCGGGGAAAATGATTAAAAAGATTGCAGCAACAAGAACCACTGATCTGTTGACTGAGAAATTGCCCGTAAAAAGTTTCATATAATTTGTATTAAAAGTTTAATTAACCCACCCCCTGCCCCTCCAGGGAGGGGAGCTATCTTATATTTACGGTCATTGCGACCGCGCAAAGCGTGGGAAGCAATCTTTATCATCACATCCCCCTGCCCCCTTCAAAGGGGGATTTTACCTCTGTCCGGTTATGCCTTACTTTCAACTCTCATCGATCGCTTCAGTAAGCTTTTTGACCACCCTGAACTGCTGGAAGAATTCCTTTGCAATCACCCTTAGCAGCGTATAAACCGGGACTGCCAGCAGCATTCCGATTAATCCTGCAATCCCTCCACCGATAATAATTACTAGGAATATCTCAAGCGGATGCGATTTGACGCTTTTAG
>CAZCQC010000116.1:0-2567 GCA_964500155.1 uncultured Rikenellaceae bacterium
TATTCAACCCTGGCCAATGCCAGATTAATCTTATGGATTTCATAATTTATCAGAGCTGCTCTTTCGGTAGTCATTTCATTAATATAATCTGTAGCATTGATGGTGCCGTTTTCGTATTGTGACTCCGCTGCTGCAGTAATCCTTTTCCTTAATTCAATCAGTTCACCGTCTGATTCAAGAAGTGACTTCAGGGAGGATATTTCCGCACTCTTTGCATCAAGAAGCCTCTTAAGGTTATCTGTCAGCTCACTTTTCCTGTAGTCAATGATATTCTTCTGGAGGCTTATCACCTGTCTTTCATTCTTTGCCTTGTTCCAGTCAATGATGTTCCACTTAATGGTTGCTCCCAGAATATAATAGGGTGCAAATTCATCCCTGAAGAAATTACTCCCCGGAGGATTTCCGTAACCAAGAGTTGCAAACCCTGCAGCTTTAGGCATTCTTTTGCTTTGAATAACCTGAAGCCCTGCATCGAGCTGTTTCTTTCTAAGGTCAAATATCTCCAGTTCCGGGCGTAACAATTCTCCTGAAAGCTCTTCGCCGGGCGATGGAATAACAAATTCCGCTGATGCATCAATCTCTGTACCAGTGAGGCTTGAAAGTATTTTCAGAAGTGATGCTTTCCTGATCTCATTTTCACTTATCTGCTGTTCCAGCTTTATCTTTTCTGAAGCAAGAACATCAATGTCCGACTTCAGAACAACACCACTGGCAAGTGCTGATCTCATTGAGGTTATACGTTTTGATATCAGTACGTTATAGCTTTGCAGTAGATCTTTCTGCCTGTCAAGAAGCAATAGGTTGAAGTAATAGCCGTTTATTTGTCCGCGAAGCTTATAAAGATCGGTTTCTGTCTGCTTTTCATTAATATCAAGATCGGCTTTTTCGAGAGCCCTTGCACCTTTTATCGCACCTCCGTCATAGATGACCTGGTTTATATCAACAGTTAATTTATATTGTTCATGGGGAAGTGGTTTAATTGCGCCAGCAATCCCCTGAATGGGAAGTGAACCGAGTATATCGCTCATATCGATCACCGATGAATTATAAAGAAAACTTCCGCCGGCATCAAGGGTCGGAAGCCAGCTTTTCGACAAATTATTATCCTTCACGGCTGATATCTTTGAATAGGCCTCTCTTTCCGCCGCAATGGGTGTGGCAACCATTGCCATATTATAGCACTCTTTTAGTGTCAGAACTCTCTGGGCATTGAGTCCGGACATAAAGGGTATTATTAAAATGGACAATATTATAACTCTCTTTTTCATTGTTGTTTATTTATTCTTTTTTCTCATTACTTATTACTTCCTTCTTCTTCAGCGCATTAATAACAAAATCCGCAGCATATTCTTTCCTCTCTTCTATGTATTGATCAAAATGGTAGCCCATCTTTTCCATTATGCCGGCGATCACTGGTTTCGCAACAAACGGAAAGACGCTCATTCCTGCAATTGTGGTCATAAACTGGGGGATATTTTCTTTTGTAATATTGTATTTTTTCAGTTCTTCCCTGTGCTGGGCTTCCAGTGTTGTCCATAGTTTAATAATATCAATGTTCTGGATCAGCTTCCTGATTCTTTCAGGATTTCGGTGGAACTCGTTTAAAAGAAATCCCGGAAGCCTTGAATTCTTTTGCATGAAGGCAATATGCTCCCTGAAAAAGAACCTGATCTTTTCCTCCAATGTCAGGTTTGTATCAAAAACAGGAGCGAACTTTGCAAACATGGTTCCTGCAATCTTTTCGAATACAGCATTAAAAAGGTGATCTTTCGTTCGGTAGTAATAGTGAAGTAGTGCTTTATTTATTCCGGCGTGATTGGCAATATCCTGCATTCGCGCTCCGTCCATTCCTTTCTCAATGAACACGTCCGTTGCCGCATCAAAGATCTTTTCCTCGGTTTGTTTATCAGCTTCAGTCATGACTCTTAACCATTAGGTTTAACCAAACAGATTAAATAGAAAGTTTAACCAAATGGTCAAATGTACAATGTATTTTTATTATTTGCAAATTTATTTTGAAAAAAGACGGAAAACCGAAGGTATTTTTCACCCTATGAGTGTTTTTAAACAATTAAGTCAAGGAATTCAATAAAGCTTTTTATAATTTTAACATCTTAAAATACAGTATTATGAGAACTGAAGGCAGACGCACCAGCGATAATGTGGAAGACCGCAGAGGAATGAGTTCCGGTGGAAAGATGGCAATCGGAGGCGGCTTAGGGACGATAGTAATAGCCCTTGTGATTCTTCTTCTTGGAGGAGATCCTACACAGGTACTGAACAGTTCGCAGGAGGCGCCAGCGACTGAAACAGGTCCCATAAACGCTTCCCCTGAAGAGGAAGCACTGGCATACTTTGTAAAGATAGTACTTGCCGGAACTGAAGATGTATGGACAAAAATATTCCAGGAATCAAAAATGACTTACGAACCAGCAACTCTGGTCCTTTTCAGTGATCAGGTGCAGTCTGCGTGCGGATATGCAAGCGGCGCCAGCGGGCCTTTTTATTGTCCGGGTGATCAGAAAGTTTATATCGACCTTGCTTTTTTTGATGAGCTGAAAACACGC
>CAZCQC010000117.1:0-7659 GCA_964500155.1 uncultured Rikenellaceae bacterium
TGATCTGATCGCAGGATTAGTGAAATTCATTTTGAGTTTCAAATCCCGAAAATAGGATTTTAACGTTCTGAATAGATGTTTTTTTATATTTTTGTAATTACCAATAGCTTATCCTCAATGAAAGGAAGAGTGATTATTTCGGTTCTCGCAGCTGCACTTGCAGTTTTGTCCTGCAGGAACAGCTCAGGAAAATCTGAAGCTTTTGTTCGTGCCGATAATGACCCGGTTACTGCATCGGTCAACCCTGGTGTTGATCCCATGGAAGAAATCTACAGGAATTTTTCTTCTCCTCTTGAGATTGCAAATCTTTTTCAGGTTACGGGAGTACCATTCTCACCGGGTTATCTCGCTTCATCCCTGAATCCGGATGAAAAGACAACTTCATTCCGGAAAGCCCTTTACCTTGGAATTCTTGGGGCTGACCTGGGATACCTGAACATGTATGAGAAAACCGGTACCTCTATTGAGCTTCTTTCATCAGTAAAAAAGATAGCTGACGGATTGAATGTAGGCCAGTTTTTTGATTTTGAAACAATTAAAAGGATCTCTCTCAATAAATCAAACCTTGATTCACTCCTGTTCCTTTCGGTCGACTCATATTCAGCCATGGATGAATACCTGAGAAAAAATAACCGCAGCCAGTTATCTTCCATTATGATGGTCGGCATCTGGATCGAGGCACAGTACTTCGCAACACAGGTAATGAAACAATATCCGGGTAATTTGTTGCGGGAAAGGATCGGTGAACAAAAGTATTTTCTTGAAGATCTTATCAGGGTAATTAATCCATACTGTGATAATGACAAGGAATTTTCAATTGTATGCAGCTATCTCCGGGATATCGCTTCAAAATATGAAAATGTTAAAATATCGTATTCAAAAGGGGATCCTTCAAGCAGGGAGAAGGATGGAATATTGGTTATTACCCAGACTGAGGCCAGCATTGTTGATATGACCGACGATCAGCTTGCGGAAATAATTGATATGACAGGTTATGTGAGGAACAAACTGATTGCTAATTAGTATGAAAAAGTATGTATTGGGGTTCTTACTTCTGTTGTCCGGATATGCAATATTATGCGGACAGGCTCAGAATGATTCACTCCTGAGTAAATGTCTGCTGAGCACTGGCCCGACAGCAAAATACCTTAAAGATTTCAGGATCCAGCTCGGACAGACCAATGTCCAGGATGCTTTAAGGTATAAGGCAAACATGTCACTCTGGAAGAATACAAGGTACAGATTTACTCTTTGTACAGATGACAGCTCAATGGGAAAACTGGTTCTCAATATATGGGATAATACAAACAATGTTGTTCTTTCTTCGGTTGATAAGAAGACAGGAACCATTTTCAACTACGTCGATCTTGTTTGCAACAAAAGCGGGATTTACCAGATCTATTTCGATTTTACCGAAGGACAATCAGGATCAGGTGTAAGCATTGTCTCAATGATTCAATAGGAATTTACAACAGATTTATCACCTGCACCAGTGCGGCAAGGACAAAAAGAGCGGCCAGCATTATTTCGGGGAGCAGCTTCCTTCGCGAAAACACAAAAAAGTGAGTCAGGAAATAAACCGGCGGGATAACCGCGAGCCAAAATATTTCTGCAGAAACCGGATCGGACAAAAGAGTGACACCTGCAGTTATAAAGAATGTCCAGAGAAGAAGGATGAAGGTTTTGCGCGATTTGATCTTTTTACTGTTTATTGCTGATAACAACTGTGTCACACTTATCAGAACAATAATCCCGGATATTATAAGAACTACCAGAGTCAATGTGTGGATGATGAAATTCCCATCTTTGTTAAAAAGATTATATGATACCGCTGAAAGCATTGAATCCATGTCTTTTCCGGTCACATAGAAAAACCCGTAAATAATAAAAATTGGTGCCGCCAATCCGAGAACCGATATAATGATCTCTTTGATGCTTCCTGTCCTGAGAATTGCAATTCCAATTATCAGAAGAAGGCCGAACCAGATCAGGCTGGCATAAAACAGACTACCGATGCTAATCAGCATACCTGCATCAAAAAGGGAAAAAGCCGTACCCTGAACCTTATATGATTCGATAATTTTCCTTATTGCAAGGATAAGGAATACAGCCGCAGGAAGTACCGGGTTCAGAATCTGATATTTAGGAAAATAACAGCTTAAAAGAATATAGACCAAAGCCGGCAAAAAGTTCCTTTCACTTATGAAGAAAGCACTTGTATTGAAGTTAACCAGAAGCAGTGAAATCAAAAGAACCAGCAGACATGCAACTATAACACTGAATAGCGGATTAAAACATGTAACAGACATGAACAAATCGAAAAGAGGCATTGGCATTATATCAAAACCCAGGTCTGCAGGCAGATGCGGATGCAAAAAAGCTCCGGTCCATGTAAAAAGAAGAATTATACCGATCAGAATAACTACATCCGGCCCTGTTTCCCTGAATTTTTTTCGAAGCATAAATAACTAAAGATCAAATCCGATATCTTTCCTGTAATACATGTTCCTGAATGTCACTGACTTTGCATTCCTGTACGAGCAAGCAAGAGCCTCCTCCATAGTTTTTCCCCACGAGCTTAATGCAAGCACCCGGCCACCTGACGTAACTACCTTATTATTGGCAATTTTTGTACCTGAATGAAAAACAATGCATTGTTCAGTACTTTCGGGTCCTGATATCTCATATCCTTTTTCATAATGACCCGGGTAACCGCCTGAAACAAGCATGATGGTTGAAACAAATCGTTCATCAATCACCAGTTCACGTTCTTCAAGATCACCTTTTGCCACACCTTCAAAAAGGTCGAACAGATCCGATTTTATCCTGGGAATTATAGCTTCCGATTCAGGATCGCCAAGCCTGGCATTATATTCAATAACATAAGGATCGCCTTTCACATTTATGAGCCCGAAGAAAATAAATCCTTTGTATTCGATGCCTTCTTCCCTGAGTCCCTGCATTGTTGGCTCAATAATTCTGATCTTCACTTTTTCCTTAAATTCCGTTCCGGCAAAAGGTACTGGCGAAACAGCACCCATTCCACCGGTATTAAGTCCGGAATCCCCCTCTCCCACTCTTTTGTAATCTTTCGCCTCAGGCAGAAGCTTGTATGATTTTCCATCCGTTACAATAAAAACAGATAATTCAATGCCTTTGAGGAACTGTTCAATTACCACTTTTTGTCCTGCATCTCCAAACTTGCCATTTATTATTGCATCCGTTTCAGCAATTGCATCCTTCATGTTATTAAGAATTACCACTCCTTTTCCGGCTGCCAGACCATCAGCTTTAATGACGTATGGTGGCTCAAGGGTTCTCAGAAAAAATTTAGCTTTATCTGAGTTGGTTTTGTCGAATGTCCTGTATTTTGCTGTCGGGATGTTATACCTTGTAAGAAACGCTTTAGCGAAATCTTTGCTTCCTTCAAGACGGGCAGCAGACCGTACAGGACCTATTACAGGAATGTTCCTGAGAAAGTCATCTTCCAGGAAGAAATCATGTATCCCTCCCACGAGCGGGGCTTCAGGACCAACAACCACCATTCCTATTCCGTGATCAGCAACAGCTTTCTTAACCGAAATAAAATCTTCAGGATCGATATTCAGGTTAGTCCCTGCAGTAACTGTTCCGGCATTACCCGGAGCTATGAAAATCCTGCCCGCTTTTTTGCTTTGCGCAAGCTTCCATGCCAGTGCATGTTCTCTTCCTCCGGATCCAAGAATGAGAATATTCATCTGAAAGTATTTAAAAGCTATTCAAATGTAATATTTCATTCCGATAAATAAAATCAGGCGATTTGCTAATCATGCATATGGGTATCGGTCAGCCTGCTGAATCTGGAAAATGTCTGCATTACATTATCAACATATGTTTTGGAGACAGGAATGTCAATTGAAGATGGAGCCTCAAGCTCGAGCTTTAGACCATCCTTATCTTTGCGTATTACCTTTACCTTCTCAAAATTGACTATGTACGATCTGTGACAGCGGATAATTTCAGTCGCCGAAAAGTTCTCCTCCATTTTTTTCATAGTTTCACGTAGAAGGTATTTTGAGACTTTGCCCTTATTCAGATAACATATGCTGACATAGTTTTCATCAGATTCGATGTATAAAAGGTTCTCTTTTTTCACCGAGAATTTTAGTACTGATTTGTCGTCATAGAAAGGGATCATATCCCTTACATTTCCGGAGAATGCCTGTATGCCGGCCAATTTTTCTATCTGTTCTTTTTTGTCGCGCCATGAAAAATAAAGCCACATAATCGAATAAGGCAGTAGCAGGACAAGGGAGGTGTTACGGGCAGATTGTTTCACAATTTCCGTAAAAATACGGACATCTTTAAGTACAAATTTTGGGAACAAAGCATAAAACAGCGCCATCGCCATTATTTCAGCAAATATCCAGGCAAAATAACTGTAATAGCTCAGGAGATGGTTTTTAAAATAATAGTACATAATAATTCTGCTTAAAACGACTACCAGGACTCCTGTAAGGATAACGAGGCTTGAATAGGTGAAAAACTCGAGCCGGGTAAGGTTAAACCACTTGTCAGCTCCAAATGGTGCATATATGTTTATAAAAACCAGGGCGAACAGGGCAGTGAATAGTATCAGCCTTATTATGTTCACCTTTTCGGTCAGGTAAGAAGGTATCGGTTTCCGCAAATCAACCATGATCACATTTTAGAATAATGCAAATTTAGCTTTTTCCATTAAACGACTTAACTAAAAGAGATCGGACCAGAAATTCGTTTGAGAATTTCGTCCCATATTTTAAAATTACGTCACTTTATCCCGGGTTTTATCCCATTGGAAAGCCATCGGACACATTTATTTGTCGACCTGCCTGGTTGAAGCTTACTTTGCAGAATTATGGAATACACAAAGGATTTTAATGAGCTGAAATCGGTTTTTGATCCCAAAGCGCAGGAGATCAGAATTCCGGGGTCTTCTATCAGAATTGTCAGCGAAAAATTCATTTCAGATATTAATCCGGAAGCTTTTCTGAAGAAGGATGATTCTTCGATATCTGAAAATATTTCATTTTCCTATCCGGTTTATATACCTGAGGACAAAGCAAGCAGGAAAGTAATATTACTGCTGCACGGCCTGAACGAAAGAAGCTGGGTTAAGTATCTTGTCTGGGCTTACTGGCTCTCAAAATTAACCGGAAGCTATGTAGTTCTTTTTCCGATCTCATTTCATATTAACAGATCCCCTTCATCATGGATAAATCCACGGTTGATGCAAAATGTCGTTAAAGAACGCAGCAGGGGCTCCGATGAAATCACCATGTCGACTTTCGCAAACATTGCTTTGAGCAGCAGGCTATCAGAAGAACCTATGCGATTTTTCAACTCAGGGTACCAGACTGCATTCGATATTGTTAAGCTGATGAATCAGATCAGGTCGGGAAAAAACAAGACTATACCTGCAGGCAGCAGAGTAAACATTTTCGCATACTCAATCGGGGCATTCCTTTCACAGATCATGATGATGGGAAATCCTGATAGTCTGTTTGCTGATTCTAAGCTTTTCATGTTCTGCGGAGGGTCGGTTTTCAGCAATATGCATGGGACATCAAAACTTATTATGGACAGCATGGCTTATAACAGGATCTACAACTTTTACCTGAATGATTTTGAAAAGGAAATAAGCCATAAAAGCCCATTTTCAGAATTTTTAAAGTCAACCCAGATAGGAATGGCTTTCAGGTCGATGATTGATATAGCCAGATTCAGGCCTTTCCGCGAAAGTTTACTTATAAAGCTCAGGGACCAGATCCGTTCGATTGCCCTTAAGCAGGACACCGTGATCCCGGCTATCGGTATTGTAAATACTATGATCCCCATGGCCAGGAATAAGCTTATACCTGTCGAGGTCTGGGATTTTAAGTATTCCTATTCCCACGAAAATCCTTTCCCGGTTTTCAATAATGAGTCAAGTGCTGAAGTTGACAGGAGCTTTGAACGACTGATTACAAAAGCTGCCTTATTTCTTGCCTGATAATGGTGTTGTGACAAACTTATAACCATTCCCCTCAGAATATTTTATGAATTCAGCCAGAAACGACAAACATGATGAGGTGGCCTTATCATGAAGGACTATGATTGAACCTGGTCTTAATTTGTCCTTCAGAATATTAAAAGCTCTTTTACCGCTCACCTTCTCATCAAAATCATATGGCATAAGATCCCAGAAAACAATTTTGTACTTTTTCTTCATCTCGCGGTATTGGGATTGGCGAATATGCCCATAAGGAGGGCGGAACAGGCAGGAAGAAGTAAACTTATCTGCTCTTAGTGCATTTTCGATATAGGCACTGTCATTGGTTTTCCAACCGCACAGGTGATCATACCCATGATTGCCAATAACATGTCCTTTTGAAACAATATGTTCGACCAGCCCTGGAAATTTTTCGGCTTCCCGGCCGTCACAGAAAAAAGCTGCCTTTAAATTATGAGATCCGAGAATATCGAGAATTTCAAGCGTGGTATCCGGATGCGGACCATCGTCAAAAGTCAGGCACAGTTCCTTAGCTGTGGTCCTTACCCGGAATATAGCATCCGGGTAAACCAGCCTTAAAACGGGAAATGGCCTGAAGAGCCTCATTTAATTTTGTTTGCCCGAATACAATATACTGTAATACTTATTTACTTCCGTTGAAATTGTTTTAACCAGGTCATCCATCTTCAGGTTAATTGCTGCATTGTTTATATCAAGTAGTGCCTGCATGTTGATGCCTATGGGATAATCCATTCCGAATTGCTTATCGGGATCCAGATTTATAGCATAATCAAGGTATTCTTTCGAATAATTCATTACAGTGTTAAGTACCTTATTCCCCTCTTCTGCTTCTCCTGCCCTTATGAGTACTTCAGCAAGCCCCAGCACAAAAAAGTCGTACGGAAGCTTTTCTGCCGGCACTATCTCAAGGCCTCTATGTGCTGCTTCTACTGCTTTTGTTGTATCGCCTGATGCCAGAAGAGCTTTCCCCAGGTTTCCGAATATCCTCCTGAAATTACTAAGCATTCGCTTATTATTCTCATCAAGATAGACAGAAGGATCCGCTGCATTTCCCCATTTATATTTGTTCATCATGTTATCATACATTTCCACCGGGTCGATCATCCCGAATTCTCCTTCCTCCGATTTATCAGTTTTGATGGGAACGATTCTATATGTTATACCTTCCTGAACAAAGTACTTCTCAAGACCTTTGTACTGAGTTGAAGGAACAGTGGTTGAAATATATACAGGTCTGTCCCATTTGTTTGTCGAGAGAAGATCCATCATGGCAAGATCTCCTTTGAAAGCATCATTATCAGAGTATTCCCAGATCATTGGTGATTCTATCCTGTCCCTGAAATATTCTTTAACAGTTCCATTTGCGACAACCTTTGCGGAATCGACATCGATAATAAATTTGTTTGAAGGAATGTAATTCAGGAAATCACCTCTGCCGCTTACATCGATCTTATATTTTTTATCATCCTGGCCGGCAAACTGGACGACCTGGCTCAGCTCAACAGGCTTGTCAATTCTGTTGTTAACCGGAAGCTGGTCCCTGGAACCCTCAATATATTTTTCACGTGGCAGGGTTAGAGGCAAAGGATCTGACTTGAAAGCTTTCTGCCGCATCATATCTATATACC
>CAZCQC010000118.1:0-14425 GCA_964500155.1 uncultured Rikenellaceae bacterium
GGAAGTGAGCCGCAAGAGTCTGATGAAAAAGTAATATGCTCAACCGGTACACCTGCTTCAAGCAAAAGCTTTAATGCGGTGGACGGTTTTATCTCCTCATCTTTGAAATAAGGCCATGAGCTTGTTGTTATATCAATATACCCTTCTTTTCCGTAGATTTTGGCATCGTCAAAAATGTAGTCATTCCTGTTGCAATGAGTTGGAAGGAACTGGTTGAACTTCAGCATGCTTTTCCTGACAGCCTCATAAATCGGAATGAATGGATTCTTTGCATCTCCCATATGAATATTAACAATTCCTGCTTTTTTACCCAGCATCCCTCCGACCCTTGCATGAGCCGCTATCCTTATAAGCTCATCAGTTGAAGGGCATGAACTTCTGTGATCGGAAATGGCAAGTTCTCCGACACCAATAACTTCTTCAATAAGTGCTATATCCTTTCCTATATCTCCGGTAATTGTCGGTGAGGGAACCTGGTAAGCGCCTGTCCATATCCAGGCTGAAGCTCCCTGATGCCTCAACGACTTTGCCTTCATCAGAACTGATTCGACAGTCCGGGTAAATCCGTCAGTTCCGAGACATCCCACAACGGTTGTGACTCCGCCTTCAAACATTCCGGAAAGTGCGAGTTCAGGAGTACGGGTTGCAGGTCCTCCTTCACCGCCCGCACCGGCAATATGAACGTGATTGTCAATCAGACCTGGAACTATTATCAATCCCTCCGCATCATACACTTCGACATCTGATCCTATAGGTATACTTATCTTTCCGGATATTTCCAGAATTTTATCACAACCGGTCAAAATATCTCTTTTCCCGCAAAAATCAGGCGAGTAGACAGTGGCATTCCTAATAAGAAGCATAAAATTTTGTATGAGTTAAATGTAAAAGGTAAAATTAGCCATTCTGCAGTACAAAAGAAACAGTTATCATATTTTGATTATTTTTACTCAATGATGGATATCATTTGTCCCAAGAGTTTTTTACCCCCTGCCCCCCAGGAGGGGTTATTTAAATAATTTTAACCATATGCGCCTGAGGTTTTCAATCCCACATAATCTCGTAATAGTATTCAGTATTATAATTTTTGCTGCGATCCTTACATGGATAATACCGGGAGGAAAGTACGACCGCAAGTTGGTTGACGTTAACGGGGTTGAACGCAGTGTCATAGTAAATGGATCCTTCCATTATGTTGAAAGCCAACCCCAGACCTGGCAGATCTTTTCAGCATTTTATAAGGGATTTATAAATATGTCGCACATAATAGTTTTTATCCTGATGATCGGTGGCGCATTCTGGATAATGAACGACACAAAAGCGATTGATGTGGGTATCTTTTCCTTCCTGGGGTTTACCCGGCGGATGGAGCGTTTCCGGCTGGTAAGGTTGCTTGGTGTCAACAATATAATCATATCACTTATAATGTTGCTATTCAGTCTATTCGGAGCAATTTTCGGTATGGCCGAAGAGACTATCGCTTTTGCTGTAATTTTTGTACCACTCTCAATTTCGATGGGATATGATTCATTTGTTGGCATAGCCCTCTGTTATTTTGCTGCACACATCGGTTTTGCCGGAGCAATTCTAAATCCTTTCACTGTCGGGATAGCCCAGGGACTTGCCAGTGTACCATTATTTTCAGGAATTGAATACCGTACTTTGTGCTGGGTCTTGATAACATTTGCAGGCATTATGTTTGTGCTCTGGTATGCTGCCAGAATAAAGAAGAATCCCCGTAAAAGCATCATGTTTGAAGCAGATGAATACTGGAGACACAAGGGGAATTCCCACATTGAAGAGATCAGCTATCATACACCGGTTTCTGCCTGGATAGTTGCCCTGCTGACAGGTATTGTTCTTATAATCTTCGCTGTAAAATATCCGGTTACGCATCTGACAATCGGATTATCAAAAGTTTCTGCCCCTCTTCTGCCCATCTCTGCAGGATTATATTTTTTATTAAGCTATATAACATTAAGGAAATCGATCCATTTTTATGTTCTGAACATACTTGCCTTTACAATGATATACCTGGTTATCGGTGTCCTGGGGTATGAATGGTACATTATGGAGATAGCGGCACTTTTCCTGGCAATGGGACTGGTAACCGGGTTTGCCGCAGGCAAAAAACCGGGTGAAACCACAAAATTGTTCGTTGACGGTGTAAAGGATATCGTTTCTGCTTCTCTTGTTGTGGGATTTGCAGGAGGCATCATAGCAATACTCACTGATGGTCAGATAATTGACACAGTACTTAACTCATTGTCAGGTGCACTGGAAGGTTCAGGCCAATTGTCAGCGATATCTATTATGTATGCATTTCAGTCGGTCCTTAATCTTGTAATTACCTCCGGTTCGGCAAAAGCGGCTCTGACGATACCTATTATGGCCGAGTTCTCCGATATAGTCGGACTGACAAGGCAGGCAACAATAATGGCATTTCAGTTCGGAGCCGGATTTACAGATATGATAGCCCCTACCTCGGGTGTTCTTATCGGAGTGCTTGGAATGGCAAGGATCCCCTACGTAAAATGGCTTAAGTGGGTGATGCCGATACTGCTGATACTGATCATCTTGGGATTTCTGATGCTGATCCCGACAGTAACAATGAAGCTAAACGGATTTTAGTCCGGTTATATGCAAATAAGAAACCACAAAATATGCCATGAAGTCATATTTTGTGACTTTTCAGAATTTTCTTATCCCGGGATCTGTCTTTCTAGAATATATATCTTATTGAGAGAGCTCCGCCGTCGCCCCAGAATCCGGAATAACCTGTCAGGTTAAAAGCAGGTTTCCAGTCAAGACCTATATTTATCGGAACTTCTTCGAAATTGTATTCGATCCCTAATATTCCGTCAATTCCTATTACCGTGTAGTTTGTACCTGTATCGCCCCAACTCCCATGTGTATTATCGCCATTCCAGAATCCTATATGTCCGCCACCACCGAAATACCAGTTAAGTCTTTCAACATCGAATGCCTGGTTGTGTACCTCATATAATCCCGTAAGCTCGAATCCCCTCCATCTGGTTGAAAGCAAGCCTTCAAGAGCAGATCTCTGGCTAATAAAGTGTTTTATAGTAAGGCCGTTCGAAAAACCAAGCCTCAAACCAACGCCGGTATTATAGTCCTGAGCAGAAGCAAAGGCAGAAATGAATATTACTAATGTTAATGTCAGAACAGCTTTTTTCATATCAGTAATTATTAATTCTTATTATACAGTGACAAAATTAACCAAATCTTTATAAAAAAAAAGAGAAGGATTTACCCCGGATCCTTCCCTTTTACAAACCCCCGGAATTAAATCCGGGGACGATTAACAAACCTAAACTTTTCTAACCTTATCTAATTGACAAAATACATGTACTTATATATAAAACCATTTTCACGCAGCCACCAGCGCAAAGCCTTGGCAATTTTTCTCCTTTTAAGGAGAACGGTCCCTAATTCATTTGATGATATCCTGTAAAATGTTTTCATAGTCTTATCTTTATTTTTTATCTGTTTCCTATGATGTAAAGATATTATGCAAACAAAAGCCTGTCAATACGATATAGCCCAATTAGCGGGGGAATGCGATGAAATAAACCGGGTCTTGTCACTTAAATTCCTTTGATCAGTGACGGTCATGGACTACTTATAAAACAATTCATGCCGTTGGTCAAAACCGGTCCCATATTTATCAGAAAAACAGCTGAAGTGAAACCTAACTGCCTGCCTTTAAATCAAAACCACTGGTTATTAAGAAGTTAACATGGTGTTAAAGCCTGTCGGAAGGAATCAGGCCGTTTTGACAAACGACAAATAAAAAATGACAAGAATCGTGGATAATTAATGATTCCGGAGTAAAATCATCATAAATTTACTATGCAAAATGCCCAAAATCATTAAAACGATCTTATTAATAAGTATTATCTTTCGAACCCAAAAAACAATTCTGTTATACTTTAAGCTATATACAAAACAACTTTGAATTATGCCACTAAATATTTCGGATAATCTGCCTGCAGTGAAAATCCTTGAAAACGAAAATATTTTCGTAATGAAGGAAACAAGGGCTGTTCATCAGGATATAAGGCCTCTGCAAATACTGATATTTAACCTGATGCCTGTAAAAATAACTACAGAAACACAGATATTAAGGCTTCTTTCCAACACTCCCCTTCAGGTTGAAATTACACTCATTTATACAAAGATGCATTTGTCAAAGAATACTCCAAAAGAGCATCTCGACTCATTCTATAAAACCTTTGATGATGTTTCAGGTCACAAATACGACGGATTGATAATTACAGGCGCACCTATTGAACATCTGGAATTTGAGGAGGTTGATTATTGGGAAGAGATGGTTCGTATTATGAACTGGGCGGACCTGCATGTGACCTCAACTTTGTATATCTGCTGGGCATCGCAGGCAGGATTATATCATCATTACGGAATTCCTAAATATATGATGAAGGATAAAATGTTCGGGGTATTCCGGCACAGGATCTATAATATGACAAATCCTTTGACCAGGGGATTTGATGATGTGTTTCTTGCACCTCACTCAAGGTACACTGAAGTCAGAAAGGAGGATATTAAGAAAGTGGAAGATCTTGAGATCCTTGCCGATTCAGAAGAGGCAGGAATTTATCTTGTGGCATCGAAAGACCTGAAAAGAGTTTTTGTAACCGGTCATTCAGAATATGATCCCCTTACCTTAAAATCCGAATATGACCGGGATGTGGCAAAAGGACTCGATATAAATATCCCCAGAAATTATTTCCGCAATGACGATCCGGCTCAGATGCCGATGGTCAAATGGAGAAGCCATGCCAGTCTTTTATTCTCAAACTGGCTCAACTACTGCGTTTACCAGGTTACACCATATGTCCTGGAAAACGATCAGAAATAGGTTGGATTGGGGCAACCGGGAACAATCGACATAGTTTTTATTCATCAAAGTTTACCTTTTTGTAACTTGTCATGTCCAATGCCATTTTTCTGTATGTTCTTTTGTTCTGTTTATCGTTGTTAATTTCGCTTATGCGGCTCAACCCGAAACAGGCATATGAAGAATAATCATTACCATAATATCCGAAGTCAGACAACTCGCTTAAGGCTTTGTTATAAAATCTTCTGGCCTGGTTATAATTCCTGTATTTTTTTTCCTGAAGTATCCCGCTGAATACAGCTAACTGTGCCTGAAAATAAGCATTGCCGTTTTCTCCGTCTGACAAAGAAATAATATTTTCGGACTCATCATAGTTTTTAACAAGCAGCAGGTTTTTAATGTAACCTGCCAGATACGACAGGTTTGCAGGATAAAGCTCATGAAGACCCTTTGTGTAGGCGAGTGACTTCTGATAATTATTTTCAAAACTCATAAAAATGTATGAGAGGAAAGAATATGCCTCAGCCTTGAGCATTATTGAATTTACTCCTGCATTTTGCAATTCAAGAAGACCCTTCACAATATCTCCCCTGGGAAACAGAAAGGCCAGCACTTTATAGATTGGATGGGCTTCGGGGTATGCCTCACGATAATAATTATAAAGACCTGTAAAAAAATAAAAATCAGGGTAAACGGAAACATAGTCAAAACATTCCCTTACATGCCTGTATGTACTCATAACCAGAGGATTCAATTTCGCAGTAAGGTTATTATCAGCATAATACATCAGCAGCATTCCTCTCGCACCCAGGTTGGCCAGCAGATACTCCGCGTAATCATCCTGATTCCTGGCATCCTCGCACTGTTTTATACAGGTAGTCATGTAATTTTCATAGGAAACAGAAGCCGGAGAGGATGGGATCAGAGGATAGTTTTCCCAGTAAGTAACCATTCCGTAATACAGATTTATTACAGGATGACCCGGGTAAATATTGTTTAACTTTTTGCTTATATCCCTGGCTTCAACGAACCGGTATCCATAGATATCGTCAACGCCTCTTTTAAGGAGACTTAATGCCGCAGTATCTTTAAGTATCTGGCCCTTAAGGGCGACTGTACATAAAACCAGCCAGAGGAAAATGCACTTCCTTATAATGTTTATTGTTATCAGCACATGTGGAAATATTTCCTACAAGTTAAGATTTATAAATAGATTCTAAAATAGTTCAAAGAGAGAGAGTGAGAGTGAGCACGGGTGTTGAGAAAAAAATATGAGAGTGCTCGCTTTCGCTCTCACTCTCAATCTTTTTTTAAGTGGTGCCACCAGGAATCGAACCGGGGACACATGGATTTTCAGTCCATTGCTCTACCGACTGAGCTATGGCACCTCCTTTTCGGACTGCAAATATATATCTCAAAACCGTTAAACCAAAACTTTGCTTAAAAAATTTCGATTTGGAATCGTTTTGCCGTTATGGTACATTTGCATCCATACTAAAATTAAATAATGGAGCTTCTCTTAGATACCCTGAAAAACGGAATCAGACTGGTTCATCACAGGCTCCCGGGAATTGTCGCCCATTGCGGGCTGGTTATCAATACCGGTTCACGCGACGAATCTGTGCCTGAACATGGAATTGCACACTTCATTGAACATATGCTGTTCAAGGGTACAAAAAAAAGAAAAGCCTATTATATCCTGAGCCGCCTCGAAGATGTCGGTGGCGAGCTTAATGCCTATACAACAAAAGAAGAGACGGCAGTACATGCTTCCTTTATCAGAGATGATTATGAAAGAGCCGTCGAAATTATTAACGACATTGCCTTCAACTCCACGCTCCCTGAAAAAGAGATCGAGAAAGAAAAAGATGTTGTAATTGAAGAGATCAACTCATATCTTGATAACCCGGCAGAGCTGATATTTGATGATTTTGAGGAACTGATCTTTGCTGATCAGCCAATCGGACATAATATTCTTGGTACTGAATCAACTGTGAAATCTTTCACACAAGAAGATCTTTCGGGGTTTATCACAAGAAACTATAATACCGACCAGATGGTTTTTTGTTCAGTAGGAAATATTCCTGAGGAAAAGGTTCTCAGGCTGTTCAGGAAATACTTTGAACCCTTACCTGTGAACAAGCGTGGCAGAAGAGAATCTGCTCCATTTATATACAAACCTTCCAGGGTCGAAAAGAAGATGGACACTTTTCAGAATCATTGTATTATCGGGAACATCGCTTATGATCTGAAGGATGAAAAACGACTGGGGATGTTCCTTCTGAATAACATTCTTGGCGGACAGGGAATGAATTCAAGGCTTAATATGTCGCTCAGGGAAAAGAACGGTCTGGCATACAATGTGGAGTCGTCATATAATCCTTATTGTGAAACCGGGGCATTCTCAATATATTTCGGAACAGATAACCAGCATCTTGAAAAAAGCATCCGGGTTACCTTATCCGAATTGGCAAAACTCAGGACCACAAAACTGGGCCCGGTACAGCTTAGCAAGGCTAAGAACCAGATAAAAGGATATCTTGCGAGAGGCTACGAAAACCACGAAAACCTGATGCTCAGCCAGGGTAAAAGCCTGCTCGTCTTTGGAAGAATTGAAAGCCTGGAGGAGACCTGCAATAAGATCGATAAAATCACATCATCAGAATTGCTGGCTGCAGCCAATGAAATTTTCGATCCGGGAAGATTATCAACGTTGATTTTTAAGTAAGTCAAACTTAATTATCACTTTTATATATTTTATGATTTAGTTTTTTACCCCCTTTCTTATTTCCCCCAAGGGGGAAATGGTAAAACATAAACTCCTTCCCCCCTGGGGGAAGGCTGGGAAGGGGGTATCTCTCATAAAATTAAAAAGTTATGGATACACAACTTGAAAAATACATTCTTGATCATTCTGTTACTGAAGACCCGGTGCTTGAAGATCTCTACAGACAGACACATCTCCGGTTCGTAAATCCAAATATGGCCTGCGGACATCTTCAGGGTAAATTTCTTGAAATGATATCAAGAATGGTCAATCCCTCATATATTCTTGAAATAGGAACATTTACAGGATATTCTGCCATATGCCTGGCAAAAGGACTCAAGAGTGATGGAATACTTATAACTGTTGAAGCAAATGATGAGCTTGCAGGGTTTAACAGGTCTTATTTCACAAAAGCCGGGGTAGCTTCAAAAATTAAAAGTATTACAGGCCGGCTTCAGGATGTTGCCGCAACAATTCAGGAAGAATTTGATCTTGTATATATTGATGGTGACAAAAGGGAATATATAGAATACTTCATGTTGATAATAGACAAAGTGAGGCCCGGAGGCTTTATTGTTGCAGACAATGTGCTATGGGGAGGAAAGGTATTTGAGAAAGGCACAAAGGATCAGCAGACAAAAGGTATTATAGATTTCAATGAAATGGTCAAAAAACAAAAGAATATTGAAAATATAATTCTGCCTTTAAGAGATGGGATAATGCTTATCAGAAAAACACTGTAAATTGCCTCACCCCATTGATCGTGTCTTCCTTTAAATCACTTGTACTCACCCCCCGGGCCCCCTCTCTATTTCTTAAAGAGGGGGAGCAAAGCATTTAATTTCGGTGATTCCCCCCTCTTTGCGCAAGCAGAGAGGGGGATCAAGGGGGTGAGTTCATAAAGAATAAATGATAAATTAAAGTCTAAAATATGGTTTGGAAAATAAACAGAAAGAAATAAGTATCATGGTACAATTTTTGAATATGCTTTAAAAACAATTTTATGAAACCCACATGATTTGCGAAAATCAAAAACACAGGATTAATATAATTTCAAATCATGTGCGGTTCCATCTGACCTTTAAAATAAATTATATACAGATGAAAAGAATAATATTTTCCGGTATAATATTTTTTATGTTTTTCAATCTGAACTCTCAGGTTGAAAAAACAGATGTTCTAAAGGATCTGGAAAAGAGTCAGCCAGCTGTTCAGTCAACGGTTACGACAGCCACATTGAAATCGGCCAGCCGTCTTTTCAAGGAAAAGGATGATCTTACTTCGGTAATACTGGTAGTACCTAAAGACTCGGTTGTTGATGTGCTTCCCGGATCCTACGATACTTTCCTTCATGTGGTTTTTGAAGGCAATTCAGGTTATATTTATGCAGATCATGCTGAAATAAATAAAACACCTCTTCAGTCTATACCGCCGGGTACCCAATCGTCCGTCAGGGGACAAAATTACAGTCAGGAACCAAGACCAGTGCAAAATCAGGTGGACAGAAGGTATGAATATCTTGAAAATAAATACGGACAATCACTTGGTGCAAAATTATATGAAGGTAAAATATGGAAAGGTATGAATTCTGAGCTTGTCAGAGAAAGCTGGGGTTCACCGAAAAAGATAAACAGGGTGATAAGCGGCAATGTTGTCAGGGAAGAGTGGTTCTATAACAAGACCCAGCTCTATTTTCAGAACAGCACACTTACAGGATGGGGTCCTGCAAAGGATTAAAATTAGACATCGTTTTTGCAGATTAAAAAAAAGTCTTATTTTTGACCGTGAATTTGCGGGAGTAGCTCAGTTGGTAGAGCACGACCTTGCCAAGGTCGGGGTCGCGGGTTCGAGTCCCGTCTCCCGCTCAGACAAAAAAGTCCCGCCCTGGCGGGACATTTTATTTTTTACTAATGCCGACAACAAGATTCTTTTGAGGAGGAATGAGTAAAAAATAAAATAGGCCACGATAGTGGCTTTTTTGTTTGAAAGCATCCCCAAAAGGGTCCGCCCCGACCGAAGTGTCGGGGCAATCCCGTCACTTCTTTCCCGCAAATCACGCAGATTTTCGCAGAAAAAATCCAAAAATTTAACACATATCGATTAATGACCAGTATTTTTTCTAATTTCGATCCTCAAACCATAACGTATTTATTAAACTTAATTTTTCTCATCCATGAAAAGAACTTTTTACCTTTTTCTTCTGATGGCTGCCGGAATTCTGTTTTCCTGCACCACAAAAAAAGCAGATCCGGGAATAACGGTTCAGTTTGAAAAATATACAATGCCAAACGGACTGACAGTCATTCTTCATGAAGACAAATCCGACCCAATTGCAGCTGTTGCTGTTGTGTTCCACGTGGGCTCAAGCCGTGAAGTTCCGGGCAAAACCGGATTTGCACATCTTTTCGAACATATGATGTTCCAGAAATCCGAAAATGTAGGAGAAGATCAGCTCTTCAAGCTTATACAGGGCGCCGGAGGTGAACTCAACGGAGGTACAAGTTTCGACAACACGGTCTATTATGAAGTGATACCAAAGAATGCTCTTGAAATGGCCTTGTGGCTGGAATCGGACAGGATGGGCTACCTTGAAAACACTGTGACTCAGAATGCTTTTGCAAACCAGCAAAATGTAGTCCAGAACGAAAAACGCCAGAGTGTCGATAATGCACCTTACGGGCATAATGAAGCCCTTATCCTTAAAACTATTTATCCTGAGGGACATCCGTACAGCTGGGATGTCATAGGCGAAATGGAAGATCTGCAGAATGCAACGGTTGAAGATGTAAAAGCATTCCATAAGAAGTTCTATTCGCCAAATAATGCAACCCTGGTTATTGCTGGTGATATTAATAAGGAAGAAGTGAAAGCATTGGTTGAAAAATATTTCGGTGAGATTGCCGGTGGTGATCCCATTGAAAAAAGAAGTCCTGTACCTGCTGCAATATCTTCAACGGTTAAGCTGTATCATGAAGATAATTTTGCAAAAGCCCCCAGGTTGACAATGGTTTTTCCGGCTGTAGAACAATTCTCAAAGGATTCATATGCCCTTGATTACCTTGGTCAGCTTCTTTCAAACGGAAAGAAAACACCATTATACAAAGTTCTTGTAAAGGATAAAAAACTAACTTCTTCGGTTAATGCATACAATCAATCGCTTGAACTTGCCGGGACTTTTGAGATTTCGGTGACAGCAAATCCCGGAGTAAGCCTTACGGAAGTAGAAAAAGCGGTCTTTGAAGGATTCGAGATGTTTGAAACTGAAGGATTCACCGAGGAAGATCTTAATGCTCTAAAAGCAAGGAATGAGACTGGTTTTTACTCACGTTTCAGCAGTATTCTCAGCAAATCCTTTACACTTGGACAATATCAGATGTATAAGGATGATCCCTCATTTTACGCTGCTGATTTCGAAGCTGAACAGTCTGTAACATCTGAGGATATTAAAAATGTTTTCCTGAAATATATTAAGGGAAAGAACTTCGTTATGACCAGCTTCGTTCCTAAAGGTGAAATTAGTCTTGTTGCTGAAGGCGCGGTAAATGCAGGCATTGTTGAAGAAGATGTTACAAAGGCTGCTGAGGTGAAAGATTCAGGACCACAGGCAGAAGAGGCAATTGTCAAAACTCCGACAAAACTTGACAGATCTGTTCAGCCTCCTGTTGGACCAGATCCGGAAGTTACGATACCTTCTGTATGGACAGGTTCACTCACTAATGGGATGAAGCTTTACGGCATTAAGCAAAGTGAATTGCCCCTGGTGCAATACTCAATAATAATTTCAGGCGGTCATTTACTTGATGCAATTGAAAAGGCAGGAGTGGCAAGCATGACTGCCTCGCTTATGAATGAAGGGACCAAAAACAAAACACCCGAGGAACTCGAAGATGCAATAAGACTTCTTGGTGCAAGCATATCATTTTATGGCAGTGGTGAAAATATCACAGTTAGGGTAAGTACGCTGGCACGTAACTTTGAACAGACAATCGGACTGGTTGAAGAAATGCTTTTCGAACCGCGCTGGGATGAGGAACAATTCAATCTTGCAAAAAGCAGGGTCATCAACAATCTGAAAAGGAACAAGGCAAATCCGAGCTACCTTGCATCAAACGAACTTAACAAACTGATCTTTGGAGATAACAATATTCTGGCCATTGAGACAGCAGGTACTGAAGAATCTGTTAATACTATTACGACATATGATCTTAAGGAATTCTATGATAAGAATTTTTCTCCCTCGACGACTAAGTTTATTATTGCAGGAGATATTGATCAGCAAAGGGTAGAGGCAGCCCTTGCGGGAATAAATACAAGGTGGCAGGCAAAAGATGTTACCCTGCCTGAGATTAAAATTGCTGCTCCGCCTGAAAAATCACAGATCTATTTTGTTGATGTGCCAGGTGCCAAACAGTCGGTTATTTATATCGGATGTCCCTCGATCCCCAGGACAGATCCTGATTACTATCCTGCTTATGTTACCAATTACAAGCTCGGAGGATCTTTTAACGGGTTGTTCAACCTGATCCTGCGCGAGGAAAAAGGATTTACATATGGAGCAAGATCAAATTTCAGCGGAGCCAAAAACTATGGTACATTTACGGCCTCATCGATGGTACGCACAAACTCAACACTTGAGTCGGTGACCATTTTCAAGACAGAGATGGAAAAATACAGGGAGACAATTCCACAGGAATATATCGATTTTACAAAATCTGCTTTGCTAAAAAGTAATGCCCGAAATTTCGAAACCCTTGGAAGCCTGTTAGGTATGCTAAACAACATCGCTGTTTATGATCTTCCGGCTGATTATATCAAGAAGGAAGAGGCTTTTGTTAAAGGATTAACAGTGGAAAAACAGCTTGAGCTTGCGAAGAAATACATTGATCCGTCAAAGATGTATTACGTTGTTGCTGGAGATGCAGCAACGCAGCTTAAGGAGCTTGAAAAGGTTGGACTTGGTAAACCTGTCCTTGTAAAAGAATAGTTTTTCTGTTCAATTATTAAGATTATCCTTATTATAAAAAGTTTCGCATTATACATTCAATGCGAAACTTTTTATTTTTGATACTTTAATCTCTAAAAGTATGTTGAAGAAAACGGTTTCCGGATTCATTTTGCTGTTAGCATTCCTTGCATGCCAGGGACAGGGTAATGACCTCGATAAAGGCCAGCCAGGTTATATACCTTCTGCTGAAAACCTGCAAAACAGGGAATGGTTCAGGGACGCCCATTTCGGGATGTTTATCCATTGGGGAGTATCAAGCGTGCTTGGCCGTGAGATCGGGTGGGCCCTTTCAGGCAAAGATGTAAATGAATACCGGCTGAACATGTACAAGTTCAATCCGACAAAATTTGATGCAGCTGCTGTAGTCAGGCTGGCAAAGGAGGCAGGAATGAAATACATCACTTTCACAACACGTCACCACGACAGCTTCAGCATGTTCAATACCAGGTATTCCGATTGGAATATTATGAATACTCCTTATGGCAGGGATGTACTAAAAATGCTTGCCGAAGAATGCCATAACCAGGGTATCAGGTTATTTTGCTATTACTCCCTGACCGATTTTTACCACCCCGATTATTGCCAGGGAAATACCAGTAAAGGTGTCGGAATCACAGGAGAGTGCGATTGGGAAGCATATCTTCAGTTTATGAAAAACCAGTTAACCGAAATACTGACAAATTATGGTCCTATTTATGGAATCTGGTTCGATGGCCACTGGGACCAGGTGCAGCAAACCAAAGAGATACCCGGAGGGAAACAGCTTCGGGTTTGGAAATATGATGAGATATATAAACTTATACACGATCTTCAGCCCGGATGTATGATTGTCAACAATCACCATCTTGCAACCTTCCCTGGAGAAGATTATCAGACATTTGAACGTGATCTTCCGGGCAATAATTCCGGAGGAGGATATTCAGCAAATGCTGTTATTTCGCAAGAGCTTCCCCTTGAGACAAGCGATATCATAGGTAAAAGCTGGGGATATGTAACAGGTGATACTATCAACCGATCAGTGAAGGAACTGGTTCACATGCTGATCGGTTCGGCAGGCTATGGTGCCAATCTGCTGTTAAACATTGGTCCGACACCGGAGGGGGAAGTCCGTGAGGCACACAGGGAGAGACTTATTGGAATGGGGAACTGGCTTAAGATATATGGTGAAACAGTATATGGAACCCGCAAAAGCTTTATGCTGCCTGAAGAATGGGGAGTTGCAGTCGAAAAGGAGGACAAAATCTATCTGCATATTACCCATCCGGAGAAAATAATGGGCCAGCTCAGTCTCAGGTTCCCTTATAAGATTAAAAAAGCTTATCGCTTTGAATCAGGAAAATCCGTAAAATTAAGGTCGGATATTGCTAATGCAACCGTTAGCCTGCAACTTAGTGGTCTTGATTCTGCTGCTATAGATAATGTAGTAGTTTTAAAGGTATCCAGAAGGTAATCTTAAACCATCAGAATCAGAATTCTTAAATAAATTATTATAAATTTGCACTTACATCCGACTGAGGAAGACTGCACAACTGCACAACTGCACAACTGCAAGACTGCAAGACTGCAAGACTGCAAGACCGCAAGACCGCATGACAATTTTTGCCCGGATGGTGGAATTCCCGCTGAAGCGGGACAGGGTCCGACACGCAGGACTATGTTTTTTGAGAGTAGGATTTTAATTCCGCCCGGATGGTGGAATGGTAGACACGCAGGACTTAAAATCCTGTGGCCATAACGGCTGTGCGGGTTCAAGTCCCGCTCCGGGTACAGA
>CAZCQC010000119.1:0-5947 GCA_964500155.1 uncultured Rikenellaceae bacterium
GGTTCGAGTTCGCTGGACCTTATAAGTTGTATCTTTACTGCCTGGGCTTCATTTGGTCCAAGGGTTACTGACCTTGGAAAAAATCTGATAAAGCGGTCGGCAAACTTCTGACCGGGATCAGGATCGGTAATGGTCTCAAAACCGCCATCTTCCTTCATCCTTATCTGCATCAGGGAAATTGCATAGGTTGCTGTATCTTTTCCGGTGTTTGCCAGGTTCAGGTCCATCGATCTTTTTGAACCTTCAAAAACAACCCTTCTCGGGGTTATCAACAGGTCCCCCTGAGCCATACAAACACCAGGGGAAAATATCATAAAAATCAACAGTCCTGCAACAAGCATTATAAGTGACTTCAACAAGCAGAAGTGATAATACTTCCTTTGGAGATTCATTTCGTGTTTTGGCATAAGCTCGATGGTTTATCAATCAGCTAGTTAAAGTCAAAAGTTACCGTATACGTCCCGGTGTAAATTCCCACTGGGTTATCATACAGGGGGCCAACTTTCAGAGTGGCTCCCACATATACAACCTGAAAACCTTCCTGCAGTGTCCCGGTCCCGATACCTGGTTCCGGTACTGATACCCAATCCTGTATAAGCATCGTTTTTGCATTAGATGAATGAGTAAGTATCACAGGACTTGTCGGCAGGGAGATAGAGTAGGCTGCATTGGCATCGCCTGAGACAAAGAAACTGGCTGCATTATGTGAACCGATACCCTTAAAGACACTTCCAATTACTGAAATTGTGTTTTGGGGAGTAAGAATTATCATTCCTCCCTGGGGTCCCGGAGAAAACTTTCCAAAATTCAGCTGTGATGTCTCACTTGCGGAGTATACCGGAATAATTTCAGCAATGACATGTCCTGTCGCACTGACCGGTTGGGCATTTACATTGATTCCGGTTACGTGAAATATATATAGCAGGCTGAAAATTAAGATCTTAAGCCTTTTCATTATGCTTTTTAGCAGCTGTTATCTGAAAGCCTAATTGTAATTCACGGTCACTGTAAACGGAGTACCGGAAACATATGTTCCAGCAGCCTGGCTTGCACCCACGTTTAAAGTTGCACCAACAGTGAGAGCCTGAGAACCACCGGCACTTAAAGTTCCTGTGCCACTAGGAGTGCTTGTCCAGGTGTCAACCGTCATCGTGTTTCCACCAGATGTAATAGTTGTTGCAGCAGCTGGCAAAGTAATTGCGTACGTATAGGCTGCAGCACCGGTAACATTAAAAGCTCCAGCTGCAACAGTTCCGGTAACAGCCGGAAGTGTACATCCACCCGTAGTTGAACGGACAGCTGCCGGAGTCATTACTACTGTACCTGCAACGGCACTTACCGCAACGTTACCGAAATTCATATTTGCAGTGTTCGCAATTCCAATAGGCCCGACTATAGTCGCTGACGCTGTTGCTGTGGCTGATACCTGTGCAAATGTTGCCGCAGTAAAGGCAATCATAATAATTGCCAAAGAAATTAGTTTTTTCATGTTTTTCATTTTGAAGTTTTCGTTGTTAATAATTGTCTTGTTTTTTTCTTAAATTTTTAATAATTAACTCATTTTCACTTTCTTCTTTGACTTTCACTTTTTAAAGGCAGACTTTTGAAACTTCCGCCAAATTAAGAACCAAATGCCAACTGAGAGGATAGCTATATTAAGTTTATTTAACAATTTAATTTAGTTATTAACAAAGAAAATACAGATTTATTGTATTCATTCCCCTGTCTGATCGCTGAATCAGCAATCTAAAGATTGAAAGTATAGGTATATTTAAGCATCACTGCCCTTGAACTGTAAACAGGCAGGCTTGGCAATTCCCTGTAAAGATCAGTGTTTCTGTCCTCATTAAATACAAGATACAGGTCATTACCCTCCTTAGGATTATATCTTATTCTAAGGTTGGTTATAATTCCATGGAAAGATGTATTGTACTGGATAAAGGCATTGACCGAAAACCGGGTATTGAGCATATAAAGAGCCTTTATTCCGATTATGTGGTTAGTCATGGAGACATCTCTTTTACTGATCTTTACGTGATCGAAATTATATGTACCTCCGAATTCAAGGTGTTTCGATATGTTCCATGTCGGCTGTAGCCGGTATGACAAACGCGTCCCGTCAAAATACTGTCCCATTTCTGTCATAAACATTATGTAGAAAGGACTGGACATAGGAGTTGACACATTTCCCCTGAGGCTAATATAATTGTATCTTCCGGGTTCAATATAAAGTTCGTCAGGACTGATCTCCAGACTGTCTTTCAGGTTATCGGAGCTGTAGACAAGGTTTATATTTCCCTGCCACTGGCTTTTGGTCTGAAATTCCCACCCGGAAAAATTTGTAAAGCTCATAAATGAACCATCTTCAATATAGGTTCTGTACATGGACCTTGTTTCCAGCGAGTGACTATAAAGTTTTGAGGTTTCACCGGAAATCCATCCGTAACCCAGGTTGTTCCTGATGACTGTATAATCATCCATCATCTCAAAGCCAATTCCCGGATTGAAATGCTGTCCTGACCTTGTATAGCCCAAACCATATGATATTCCCCTGGTTGAACGTCTTTCCCAGTTTGCCATAAGAAATGCAGGATCCTGAAAGGAATGATTCTCTGTTCCGGTTTCAAAAGTCTGGCTCCATCTGACATCAAGATAATCATCACCGAAAACCCGGAAAATTCCGTCGAGTCCGTAAGCAATATTGTAGGATCCGTCAGCACCTAAACGGTTTGTTGCCATTGTGCCAATGTAGCTGTTCTCATTTAACACCTGCCGGCGGAACCTTATCACACCGAAGTTTTCTGACGGGATCAGGGATATTGAGCTTCCACCAGATATTTTTTTTAATAAAGGGGCTGTTTGCATATCAAGAAAGCCGACATCCCAGTTCCTGATTCTTCCCGTAATCCTGGCCCCGCCGTAAATGCGAACAGGTTCAGGTTCTTCCTCATCATCACTAAGACCTATCCGCCGGCTGTAGAAAAGATTACTGTTCCCTCCGAGTGAAAAATCGAAAACACTTGCCCGCTCGAGAAAAAACATCCTTTTTTCAGGGAAGAAAAGTGAATATCGGGTAAGGTTAATCTGCTGGTCATCGGCTTCAACCTGTGCAAAATCGGTGTTAACGGTAATATCCATTACAAGCGTTTTAGAAATTCCGTATTTTACATCGAGCCCGGCTTCAATGTCTGGTTTATTCGACTTCAGATAATCTGTTTCGTCATCATTGAGATCATAATTGCTCTCAAAGCCGGTCAGTGCGTAGGGAGCTATATAAAGCGGCTTGTCTGGTTTTATTCCGCGGAACACAATTTCCTGTGCCTGTGAAGGTTTTAGAACTGAATTCGGACCCCAGTTAGGGGGTATGGCAGGAAAAATATTTGTTTCATTTTTGGCCGGAATCCACCTTTCAATGGTCATTCCCATACGTACTTCACCATTTACCTCCTGAAACCTCAGGCTGGAAAGAGGAATCCTGATCTCGAGCGACCAGCCTTTTGAATCCCGTTTTGTAAGGACTTCCCAGAAAGCATTCCAGCTAAGGTTCATTGGCATCTGATCGGGCATAAAAACAACAGCATCCTTCTGAATGCCTGCATCAAATCTCAGACCGTCGGGGGTCGTGAAGAATGCCAGGGAATTCTCCTTGTCGTTATAGGTGTCGAGAAGCAGTCCGAACCAGTCCGAACCCATACCCATAAAATCACGCTTAAAGCTTGCCGATCTTATCAAAGCCGGATCTTCGTAATATATCCAGGCTCCGACATACAGGTATCTCTCATCATAAGCAATACGGATATCTGTATTTTCAGTAGGTTCTTTGCCGAAGACAGGAGAGTACATGATCATTTTTACCCGACTGATTTCTTCCCAGGCTTTTTCATCAGGAATGCCGTCAAAAGTGACAGGAAGTGTAAGCTCATTTATTACCAGAGCCGGATTCTTTTTCAAGACAGAATCCGGCTGGCAAAACAATTTTAGACCTGGCATTAATAATAATGTCAGGAAAAGAAAACGTTTCAGCGGCATGAGGTACAGGTCAGGCTTAAAAATGTAAAAAGCCTAAAAATAATTTATTTCAGGTAATAAGCAAAAAATATTATTTCCCGGGATTGAGCAGTATTGCAATGCCTATTTTTAATCCAAATCCGTTGCTTACCTCATTTTCATTGGATTCCGAATCCTTCGGATTCCAGACAATATGAGAATAGCCAACCATTAAATCAAGAAATGCACAATCACAAACAGGAACTGACACCCCCGGCCCAATTCCAAGAGCTAATAAACCATAATTATCATCATATCCGCCGGATCCGTAACTATAGGATTCTTTGCATGAACCAAAATAACTGTTCACTTCAAAAAAAGGATTAAGCTTTTCAAGAGGATAATAATATCGTGCGAAGGGACCGATTGCAAGAGTACTGATATTATCTTTATAATTATCCCCGCTTTTCTCAGAACTTACGCTAATAACAATATCCAAACCAACAGCAAGGTTATCCATAATAAAATAGCCAGCCCTTGGGAGCAGGTTAAAAGCTGTCGTTTTATATGGGTCCGAATCGTCACCATATTTGGTGGAAAAAAATCCGAAGGACATTAGTTCTGATCCATAAACCGCCTGAAGGTTGATAGTGGATGTAACACCTGTCAGAATCTTACCTTTATCAAACTGGGCATTGACGGGTAATAAAAAAAACAGAAAGAATACTGAAATCATCAGGTAAAGTTTTTTCATAAGTCAGATTAATTAGGGATGCTTACTCTTAAGTTTTTCAGCTTACACTCCTTACTCTCTTAACGGGATTTTCAGGGATTTCCCAATCCGGGATTTATTTCAAATCAGGATCTCATCAAAGTTAATATATAGAATAATTTAAGTCAAATTATTTTAGTTCTTGATGTACTTTGATTTCGGATTTCGGATTTTTGATTTCGGATTGGTGAAATAAGTTGTCTAATCCTTGTTCCGCAATCCACAATCCGCTTTCCGCAATACCATTAATACTCAAGTATCTGGCCGTCGTTAATCAGCTGTTCTTTGATCTCACCGTATGTAAGATCATGAATATGTTTTCTGTTTTTCAGTGCAATGGCAGCAACTGTTCCTGCGCTCTGGCCGAGGATCATAAAAACAGGTTCCATACGGATTGAACCGAATGCAATATGTGAACAGGAGAGACAGACCGGAACAAGAAGATTACTGCATTCATCCATTTCTGGTATGATTGACCCCAGACTTATCTGATATGGTTTTGGTGCCCTTACACCTATATCGCCTTCATTCTGTACATACCCCCCAGTCGTGACATATCTCTGGACATTATGGGAATCCATCGTATATGATCCCATTCCAATTGAATTTGGTACTGCTCTTTTGCATAGGACATCATTTTCGGTCATTACGTATCCGGCTGTCATTCTCCTCGCCTCCCTGACATAAATGTTGTACGGCCAGTTGCCGTTATCCATAAATTCATCCCCGGAAAATCCCCATTTATTCATAGTATCCCTTACCCAGGAAGGTAAACGCTGATCTGTCGCCATAAAATAGAGCAGCCCTTTCTGATACAAAATATGCTCATTTATTATTTCCTTTCTTCTCTCATACGATGCTTCCGGATAATCCCAGTTCATACCGATATTATCAAAACTGAAGGGGCCATGGTTATTTACATCAGTTTTCAGATTGGGGATGGGGTCATATTTTCCAAAAAATTCATTCCATCTTGTTGCTGAAAGCCTCACAAGAATTTCATACTGGGTGCTATCGTAACCTTCAGGTTTTGTTATAGGGATCCTGTTCTCAGGATGTTGTGTAAGACAAAGTCTGAAACAGTAAGCCTGGATCTTTGAATCGCCCGAACCATTCTCTCCGGGTTTTTCAGTTGAGATCCGGGGAAGCAGGCCGCTTGAAGGATCTCCTTGGATCTTAAATGGATCG
>CAZCQC010000120.1:0-10669 GCA_964500155.1 uncultured Rikenellaceae bacterium
ATCTTTAAACACAGGATTCTCAATTCCGTAAAGCACATCCATGTGTCTCATTATTTTCCGTATGACCTTTAAGACCTCATCAATCTCTCGTTCACAATCCGGGTATAATTTTATCAGTAATTCCCTGTATTCTAATAAACTGGAGAGATCTTCAATATGTAAAATTTCGTTTCCTATTCCCAGGGAAACCTTACTTTTAACAACATCGAGCTTTATACCCAGATCTTTTAACATAGGGAAAATTATACCTGCATCTTCCAGGGCTCTTACTCCGGCATCGAAATGAAAGCCGTCACGTGTGAAGGAATTAACAAGTCCCCCGCATTCGCTGTTTTTTTCTATAAGCAATACTTTTTGTCCTGAACGTGCGAGATACGCTGCAGAAGTTAATCCTGCAATGCCTCCTCCTACAATAATAGTATTGTATGTATTTTCAGACATATCCTTTTAATTCGAAAATTTCAAAAACAATTCAGCAATAACATTTACTTTTTTGAACCATGCAATCCGCCCCATTCAATGCTTTTTTCCCAGAGTTCGAGAGCTACTTCCTTATCCAGAGCCGGAGGAGCAGGAACTTCCTCAGTGGTTAAATTAAAGAATTTTCCACTAATATCCTCAACCTCTTTTGAAACACCAAGATAATACAATGCTTCGGCCGAAATTTGCGGGGATTTCAGGGATCTGTCAATAATGTTTTTTTTATACCAGCGGTAAACAGGTCCGTTTTCCTGGCCGGTTTCAGTTTTTACTGCCCCGGGGTGCATTGCATTTATCGTTACACCTGTGTTTTGAAAATGTTCATTAAAAACTAACATTGATAAAAGCTGGGCAAGTTTGGCAGAACCATAGCTTTTCAGCCCTGAATAGCGTCGTTTTTCCCAGTTCAGATCGTCGAGTCTTATTCCCCAGGCGGCAAAACGGTGACCTTCGGAGTTAACCATGATAATTCTGGATCTCTCCTGCGATTTCAGTTTTTTCTCTAAAATGAAATTAATAATGAAGGAAGAAAGGTATTGAATCACAAAAACCTTCTCAAGTCCGTCAGGCGTTAATTCTCTTTTTGTAAGGTAAATACCCGCATTATGAATCAGTACTTCAATTGGTTTATCAAGCTTTGAAAGTTCCTCTGCCACACGATGAATATCCCCTAAATTACTCAGGTCGGCAATTTTATATTCGCAATTGACTCCAAATTCATTTTTAATCTCCCGGCATAAAGCTTCTGATTTTTGCAGGTTTCGGTTTATGCATAATAAGTTTGCTCCATGCGAGGCATACTTTCTTGCTGTATGATATCCAATACCAGAAGTAGCTCCGGTGATTACAACCAGATTATTTTTAAAATCTTCACTGCAAATTTTGGGGTCTAACCTATTGTTCTTTATCATTGCCAAAATGTTCGACCACTCATATTCTTTAAAATATTCAGCAAACTTTTTATTTTTCATATACCAGTTCCCTGACTTACTACTATAAATTTCAAGTAATTATGTAATTTGACATAGGCTTTTAGAAATACATACCAGCAGCAAATACGTAATCCTGGTTACGTAGAGGAACAGGATCTGCTCCTGAAGCGTTAGGCATTGCTAATGAGTTCCACCCAACTGTCATATGTAATTCAATGAAAAAATCCTTGTTGAGAAGTTTGAAATCCGTACCGGCTCCATAAACGAATGAATAGTCGAAAGTATCGAGCCCTTTCATATCGCCTGATTCTGGCACTACTATTGGAGGTCCTCCCGCATTTATTGTGCTGGTAATATTGTATTCTCCATTCAATAATAATGATAATGCTATGCCAGTGCTGCCATAAATCCCCAGATTCTTAATTTTGACAAATCTGTATTTTATTATCATTGGCATCTCGAAATAGTTAACATCATATTCAGAAACAGTATTTATTTTAACTGGCGAGTTAATCGCAACGTCTTGCCTCGAACCTTTCATAGCATATAATAACTCCTGTTGAATACCTACTGATTCAGTTATTGGGAAATATGCGAATACGCCTCCGGCAAAGCCATGCCTGCTATCAGTATCAACCGTATAAGTATCGTCAGCAGGAGGGATACCATATTGAAGGGCTAGACTGTAGCCGGCTTTCAAACCGAAACGAACTCCTGTCTGGGCATTTACTGATCCAGGAAACAGGAGTGATAGAAAAAATGATATGCAGATAAATTTTTTCATAATACTCTTTTTATTTGATTAGATTAATTAACTGACTAACGTATGTTTCTGGTTGCTGGTTACTAGTTACTGGGTAATTGCTGATTCACAGAAAGATGACTGTTTTTTGAAATAATAATTTTAATAATAAATCAAAATTCTCATTATCAAACAACTAGCAACCAGAAACAAGTAACAAGCAACTAAAATTAACTAATAATTCAAAGTAATAAGTCTAACCGAACTTTCTTATCATAAACTTCCTGTAAGCTTTGCCGAACCTTGGGATATTGTCAAAAATATCCCCCCACAGATCATAATAATCTCTTTGTTCTTTAATTTTCCCCTCTTCATTTAAAGTCAGACGGCTTGAGCCATATAAAACTGAACTCGGATATTTTTTGAAGCTGAGGGTCATCTCCCATTCCATAAGAATTTTATTCTCCTCCATGACAGCATTGACAATTTTCATTTTCAGATCTTTTGAGCGTTTTGTCAGACGTTCAGTCATAGCGGTGAAATCTTTGATTCCATGTATTTCCTGAATAGAATCCCTGAAATAAATATTGTTATCGTAATATGGAAGGATGTGCGACCAGTCAGGCTTGCCTTCAGTGTTATATGTTTTTGCCCATAAGTCGAGAACCAAATCTTTTGTCAGCATAACAAGTATAGTTTAAAAATCGTGGTATTATCTTCAGTTATTGCAGAATTGTTAGAATCTAAAAATAATGTACTCAACATATGCTCATTAAAACAACTTTCCTAAAAAAAATACTTTTAAAACATCACAATGGTAAGATCAAATATTCACATTTTCATTTCTTTTCAATAAAAGACAGATCTTTAAAGCTTCATCTGCATGGCGTTGAGTCTCTGTCTGTGAATTGAAAATATAAACTACTTTGCCTGACCGGTCTGCAACATAAGTTACCCGGCCAGGAATTAATCCGAAAACTATGCCGGGAACGCCGAATAATTTTCTTACGATATTCCCGGCATCACTTAACAGGGTATATTTAAGTCTGTTTTTTTCTGCGAATTCTTTATGACTTTCAACCGACTGCCCGCTTATGCCAATTAAGACTGCATCTGCCTCATCAAATACATCAGAGAGATCCCGGAAATAGCATGCTTCTCTAGTGCAGTTAAGGCTCCCATCCTGTGGATAGAAAAAAATAACAAGTTTTTTTCTGCCCAGTAATTTTGAACTATCAAAATCATTACCATTCTGATCTTTCAGGGTAAAAGAGGGAATTTTATCACCAATCTGAATTCTATTCATAGATAATATTTATTTAAGTTCCTTCAAAATCCTCAATGCTTCATCCGCATGCCTCATGGCTCGCATTAGCGAAGGTATATGAAAAGTCCAACCGAAGCATAATTGAACAGGGCAAAATTGTAAACCTCATCATTATCAGCACCACCTTCAAGTATACGGTATCCGGCCTTTAATCCAAAATGGTCGGAAAGCCTGTAAGTTGTTGCAATCAGAACATCTTCTGCTCTGCCCTGAGGTGCGGCAAGGGCGTCGCCTTCCAGGAGGATGCCAAATTTTTCATGAGGTTTCCATAACATCCTGAAATTGATAATTGGAACAAAGCCAACATTTGTCTTCTCACTTTCTAATCCTGCAGAAGCCAGTGCTATCTTGGCATCTCTGATTTTTGCAGTAAAACCGAGTCCGAATTCAAATTTCGGTTTAAGTACAATTTCGTAGCGATATGTAAACCTGTAAGAATTAAATTTATATGTTCCCGTAAGGTCTGTATTTGCAGGAAAAGTTACCCCTTCGAAAAATATGTCATATGGCAAATTCCCATCTGAGACAGTTTCGAGGGGAGCATATAATAATGATAAAGTATGACGGGATTTTATTATATAATTGACTCTTATCCGGAAGAAGGCCTCTGTTTTTGAATTTAGATCATCTTTTAAAGAAAAGAGGGTTCCCTGGTCTCCGGGAATACGTACATTATTGTAACCTGTTCCGACAGCACCCGTCTCCAGGTCGAAAGAAGTCTGGCCATTCAGGGATAAAACATTAAATGACAGGATAATCACAAAATATGTCACCGAAAGCAATAATTTATTTTTCATAATCTAATATTTACTTAATTTAATGTTGAATTTATCTCAATTTGTCTAAAAATGATGAAAGAGCCCCTGAGTTATTTATCAGTTCAATCTTTTTATAGACCAGTTCGGCTCGTTTTTCATTGAACCGGGAAAGCTCTTTCTGAAAATCGATCTCATCCGTTATCAAATCATAAGCATTGATCTGCCCTTTATCAAATCTATCCTGATTCAACGAAAGGTTCTCTTCATAAAGCTTTATGTTCTGTTTAGATAATCCAGCCTGATATTCAATCTGTTTTATCTCTTCCTTAAGCAGAAGACTTTTGTTACTTACACTGTTAATCTCATCGTCGAGTCTTGATTGAAGTCCTTTTTCTTCAAGCATTAACTGCCTGACCCTGTTCTTTGTGCTGGTTCCGGAAATTATCTGAAATCTGAGACTAAGTCCCATGTAGCTGCTTCCATACCAGCTTCCTGAAAGGAATGGATTAAAGGTGTCTGTATACTGGTTGGCTCCAAGGAATCCCTCAAAACCAATCGTGGGTGAATGTTTCACTCTTTCCGATTTCTTCTGCTGTTCCAGAAGTTCAGTTCTGAGTCTGAGGCTTATCACCGAAGGAATAGAGTCTAACAGAGGATCTGTATTACCAATTCTCAGTACATCTTCCGAAAGAGGTGAAAAGTCAAATGTTCCATCAAGTAAATTCTCAAGAGATATTCCGGTCAGGAAGCCCATATAAATCTTTTCCCTCGTGAGGGATGAAGAAACAGTAATATAATTTGAGAGAGCATTATTATAGTTCAGAATGGCTTTGTTGACTTCTGTTTTCAGCACCTTCCCCTCTTTCGACTTTACCATGAAGAGCTCTTTTGTCCTTGACGCACGAAGTGTATCGAGTTCGGCAGAACGAAGCTGTTCCTCCCTGAGCATTATATTTGTAAAGCTTTTTATGACTTCCAGTTTCAGATCCCTTTCAGCAGCAGCAGCATCGGTATTCTTCAGTTTCTCATTAATCCGGCTTTCCGAAACCCGGCTCTTTATGGAGAAGTCGATTATTGGCTGAAACAGATTTAATCCAGAATTCTGCTGCCACTCAGTACCAAATTTTATCGGTCTTTTTTCGTCGGTAGGTAACTGGTTGAACTGCCCGACAGGAATTATCTGCGTCGGAATTATAGGATTATATCTGTAATTATAACTCAGCGAGAGGTCAGGCAGATACTTCTGATAAACTGACGAAGTCTGGAGTTTTGCAATTTTGATATCAGTCCTGACTGCCCGTATATTTCCCCTGTTTGCAAGAGCAGAATCGATACAGGTAATAAGTTTTATCTCCTGCCCGGATAGCATGTTAGTCAAGTTGATAAGAAGAATAAATATTATTAATGGTACTTTTGATTTCATTTTTAATATTCTTTTAATTTTTAGCCGCGAAATACTGCAGCCGGTTCAACATTATTAATTGTTCTTATGGAGAAGAATAGAGAACTGCCTACTGAGATAAATACTGTTACCAGGAAAAGGGCGGTGTATTCGATAATTGAATAGCTGAATACAAGGCCTGCATTGGAAACACCAGCCCGGAATCCTTCAAGAAGTATCATTGCGATTATGAAACCTGTAACTGCGAACAGGAAGCTCTGTAGGAGAATAAGCCTTGTAATATAGCCGTTAGTTGCACCGATAGCCTTAAGTGTACCGTAATCCCTTATTCTGTCAACAGCCGAAGAATATAACGTTAAGCCGATGATGAAGAATCCGCTGATTACAGCAAAAATAACAAGCGAACCGATGCTGGTTCCAATGTTTGACGATATAGTTATATAGCTGACCGTTGTTTTCCTTAGTATCTCTGCATTCCATGCTTTAATACCATAAACCGATCTGTTAATGTTTTTGACAACATCATCAACATCAAAGCCGGGTTTGACCTGAATTGCTATTGTGCTGACTTTCGATTCGGGGAATGATGTATAATAACGTGCCTTCGATAGTGTTGTATAGAAAAAGGATCCTGCGAAACCCCTTGCATTTTTTGTCTGCAGCTTAATAGTGGCACTTTTACCGTTAATCTCAACTCTTGTACCCGGCTTTACCGGGTAATCGAAAACCGGCTGGTCGTAAAACTCAGCTGAAACTGCTTCATCATCATTAAGGGATAGAAGGTCTCCTGCGTTTATTGATTCTGGTTTCGGACCAGCAATAAACATGGGTGATTCGCTGCCAATAATAAGCACAGGTGCAAGTTTCCCGTTCTCAAATTTTACCGAGGCCCCAGAGACCACTATTGGATAAGTATTCATAACCCCTTCTATACTCCTCAGCTCCCTTACAAGACTCTCATTAAGTTTAGGAAGTTCATTAGCATTCCTTGTTATATTATCGACAACCCAGATCTGTCCAATATCCTGCCTTGAGTTACTGACCAGACCACCCATTAAACCGGTAAGAAAACTTAGCACACCAATCTGCTGACCGATCAGAAAGATGCTGACAACGATACCGATAATTACACCAATGCTCTTTACCTTGTCATACCTTATGAACCTGTATGCAGTTGAGATCATAGTTGGTTATTTTTAAGTTTAATTACCGATTCAACCTTTGAGTTCAGGATAAGCCCATTATCTCTCTCAAGCTTTATCCTTACCTCTCTTACAAGCCGGTCTTCCTGATCGTTCGCTTTTTGTGAGAACAGCGACTTCTTTTTGAGGTATGGGGAAAGGAAAATGACTTTTCCCCTTGCTACTATCGAATCGCTACCGATAAACCTGATATCAGCATCAAGATCCAGACTGAGCCGGCCGGCAAAAAGTTCATCAACTTCAGTTCTGATTGTCAATGGTCCGGAAGGAGCGACCTCTGCATATTTTTCAAACTGGTTTACTGCATTTCCTTTTTCGATATGCATTTCGAGCATAAGCCCCTCATAAGGTGAACGCAGGATCCTTTTCGAAGCTTCGGCTTCGGCATATCTGACCTGGTCAGCCAGCTCCCTTAGCCTGCTGGCAGAAAGTTTTACTGATGCGCCAGCCTTTTCAACAGCAAGAGAAAGAGTAGTGACCTCTGTCTCAAGATCATCGAGAGCCTGCTTTGTCTCCGCCCCTTTTAAAGCCAGTGTTCTTACCGATTCCAGGAGCTTTCTCTTATTTGAAAGCCTTGACTCCGACTCCCTCAGGTTAAGCTCATCAATCTCTTCCTGTGACTTCTGAGAGTTGTACTGGCTCCTTAACTGTGATACCCTTATCAGTTCAAGCTCATCATCAAGTCTCACAAGCGGTTCATCTTTTTTGATACTGTCTCCGTCGTTCCTGTATATCTCCTTAACAACACCACCAGTTGCAGACGCGAGACTGACTATCTCTTTTTCAGGTTCAACTTTACCGACCCCGACGACCTGGTACACCTCAACCATTGCACTGTTAACTGCAGGGGACGAAGTGCTTGAATTTTCTTTATTTTCATTACTGCCGCTGCAGGCTGTAAAAATTAATGGAATTATAGCCAGAAAAATTTTTCTATTCATTGCTTTAGTATTTATATTCTGATTTATTGGTTTTTGATTTCTAATTATGAAAAATCTCTTCCGCTGATGGTTTATCTGAGGCAATCCCGTTGTTTACATAAATGATCCTGTCGGCAAATGGTTTCAGCCTTAGGTCGTGAGTCACCACAATAACCGCTTTTCCTGAATCTGAGAGCATTTTAAGTTCTTCCATTACTATGCCTACACTTCTGACATCGAGTGATGCGGTAGGTTCATCACAAAGCATTACCGATGGTTCGGTAACGAGTGCTCTTGCAATTGCAACCCTTTGCTGTTGTCCACCACTGAGGTTTTTAGGCAGGCTCTTAACCCTGTCTTCCATGTTTACCTTTTTAAGAGCTTCCTCTGCCTTTAGCTTTGCTTCCTTTTTGCCGGTACCGGAAAGCCTTAACGGATGCATTACATTTTCAAGTACATTAAGTGGGGCAAGCAGGTTGAAGCTCTGAAAGACAAAACCGATATTTTTCAATCTTACCCTGGCCAGTTCCTTTTCACTTAGATTATTCACAAGGAGATTATCGATATATACTTCACCTGATGTGGGAAAAATCACACATCCCAGAAGAGAAAGTAGCGTTGTTTTACCTGAACCTGAAGGACCGATTATAAGTGTTAGCTCTCTCTTCAAGAAATCGAAAGTTGTTGGTTGAAGAGCAGTAATTACAGTGTCGCCTGTTTTATACTCTTTGCTCGCACCCTTTATGCTGGCTGCTATTTCCATATCTGTTAATATGTTTATTATGACAATTAAACAATTATTGTACTATATTGTTCGATTTAGCTATATTTAATACGTAATTGAACTATTATAGTTTACCTTTGTTTATGGATAGGAAGGAAAGCAGTTATGAAAAAGAGTGAAATACTTACAACCTTAATAAGTCAATTCTTTTCCTTTGATCTTGAAAAGGGGAACCATGAAGAATATTCGATGGATGAGTTTATAGGTTTCCTGAACGCAAAATCTGCCAGCCAGGAGCTTGCTATAAGAGAAATATCCGGAGAGAATAAAGGGTGGTTTAAAGATGAATACCGCAATACTACCAGTGATATTTCAATTTTAATTGTTTTGATGAATCATTATGCAAAATGGTATATTAAAATGGTACTCAGGGAGAGTCATTTACAGACACCCGATGAGTTTTCGTTTCTGATCACCCTCATGACTTACGATAGTTTAAGTAAAAGTGAGTTGATCACAAAGCAGGTAATGGAAAAGACTTCCGGATCAGAAGTCATACGTCGGCTTATTAAAAGAGGATTTATTGTTGAATCCGCAGATGAGAATGACAAGAGAAGCATCAGGGTTTCTATAACTCAATCCGGAAAAGAGGAGCTATTCAGGGTACTACCGCTTATGAGCAAAGTGACGAAAATCGTTGTAGGAAATCTCAGTTCTGAAGAGATCAAAACACTTTCATACCTCCTGAAAAAACTCGATTATTTCCATAACGATATTTACATCAACAAAAGAGGGCAGCCTCTGAACGATATATTGAGCGGAATTACAAATAAAAAATACTGATACATAAACTGGAAAAGCCAGCTGCTTCGACAATATATGTCCGGTTCAAATTGATTACATTTAACCGGGGTTATATTCAGGAATCATAATAATAACCTATTTGGTTCTCTTAATTTTTAACGATAAGAAGATACTACCTGCAATTATAGTGGCTATAAAAATCAAAGACCATTCGATCGGAATTTTGTATAAGTCGACCAGCAGCATCTTAATACCTACAAAGACCAATACTACTGCCAGACCAAAACTCAACAACCAGAAGCGATGCACTATACCTGCCAATGCAAAATAGAGGGAACGTAATCCGAGTATTGCAAACACATTGGAGGTATATACAATAAACTGATCCTGTGTTATTGCTAAAATAGCAGGGATACTATCCACTGCAAAAATCAGGTCAGAAGATTCTATTAGTAACAAAACTAAAAATAACGGCGTCGCATATCGTTTACCATTGAGTTTTGCAATAAAATTATCTTCATGCAGCTGAGGTGTTACCGGCATGAACTTTTTAAAAAACCTTATTAATGGATTTTTCTCGGGCTCAATCTTTGCATTATTATGATAAAACATTTTATAGCCTGTGTAAATCAATAATGCACCAAAAATATAGATTGCAAAATGAAATTTTTCAATGAGTGCGACACCGGCAAATATAAAAACCACACGCATTAATAATGCCCCTAAAACGCCCCAGAACAAAACTTTGTGCTGATATTTTGCAGGGATTTGGAAATATGTGAAAATCATTATAAAAACAAAGATATTATCAATACTCAGTGCTTTTTCCACTAAATATCCGGTTAAAAACTCCAGAGCTTGTTGCCGGCCTCTCCAATAAAAAATTATTGCGTTAAAAACCAATGCAAGGGAAATCCAGACAAAAGTCCATGTTAATGCTTCCTTTAAAGATATTTCATGAGTCTTTCGATGAAAAACGCCCAGGTCAAGTGCTAACATGAGCAGAACAAAAGCATTGAAAAGTATCCAGAAAATAATTGGCGTGTCCATTATCAATATTTTAAGTAATTAACATTTGCAGTGTTATGTTCGTTAGCTGGCAATATTTCTTATCATTCCCCTGAAGATGAATCCATGAAAAGGCAGAACGCTATACCAGTATATCCTGCCCCATAATCCTAATGGTCTGAAAGTTGCAGTCTGATGCAGTACATTTTGATTGTCGATTCTGAATTCCAGCCAGGCCTCGCCGGGTAATTTCATTTCAGCAAAGAGAAGTAATCGTTTTTCTTTCTTGTCTGCAATCAGAACACGCCAGAAATCCAGGGCCTCACCCGGGGATATCTCATTTTGATTTTTCCTGCCCCTTCTTAACCCG
>CAZCQC010000121.1:0-14474 GCA_964500155.1 uncultured Rikenellaceae bacterium
CTGCCGGAAGCAGTGGTTTAAGAGCATCAGCATGTTCCACACTTGGGATCAGGTTTTCCGGGACAAAATAGGAGTTGCGCCAATCGCCGAACGGCCACTTACTTTCTTTGGTCAATGTACCGGTAAGAGAACCTTCATCGAAAGGAACCCTGGCAATAACACCAACATTCATTTCCCTGCATGCCGGGAAAAGCTCGTCTTTGGGATTCTGGTCAAAAATATTATAGATGACCTGTACAGAATCAATAAGACCGCTCCTCACTGCTTTTATACCGTTCCATGGTTCCCATCTGTTCATGCTGATGCCTATTGCTTCGAACAACCCCTGCTTTTTAAGATCGAGCATTTTATTTATACCCCTTTCGTCTTCAAGCCAGCTGTCTTCCCATGTATGGAACTGCATCAGATCGTATGATTCAAGTCCTGCATTTTTTAGACTCTTAATGACATACTTCTCAATATGATCGGGAGGGAAGCAATCATCAAGATTGTATTCACGCCGGCTTGGCCATTTGAAATTCTTTGGAGGCATTTTGGTTGCGGTATAAAGCTTTTTGCCTCTATTGGCTCTGATAAGTTCTCCAAGAAGATGTTCGCTTTTACCTGCGCCGTAGCCCCACGCTGTATCGAAAAAATTACATCCCATATCGACTGCCAGCTGAAGGGATCCTGAAGATTCTTCATCGTCAGAGCCGGTCCATCCGGCCATTCCCCACATACCATAACCAATTTCACTGACTTTCCAGTTTGTTCTTCCAAAGTTTCTGTATTTCATGATTCTTGGTTTTGTTTAGATGAGTTTCATATTATGTCGATAATTCAATTAAATATTTATAATAGTCTAAACCCTCTACCCAGCCTCCCCTTGAGGGAAATAAGAAAGGGGGTAAAAATAATGGTTGTTAAAAATATTAATATGTTCAACTTATTTAATTCTTTTTATCCATTTTGAAGAATTCAGGGAAATTTATGCTCCAGGGTATTCTTGATTCCTCCCCAAATCTCACATGCATCCGAAGAATGTTTAAATCAGTCATCTTAAGTGTAAATCCTGTAAAATCGTGATAAAGTGATGTTCCTCCCTGTCGCCAGGAGTGAGAATCCGGTACATATATATAGACATTATAAGCACTGTCTGCAGCACCAAGAGAGATTCCGCTTAAAATACCATTATCGGCATCCCACCTGACATTTTCCAATTCAACAGCCCCCTGGAGTATATGACGGTCAGTTGAAATAATCTTTGGGATATTTGATTTCTCATGTATGGATAAAAGCAGAACTGAATCAGGAAGTACTGACACCCTGATTTCTTTGTTTATTTCTCCTGCATAACGGTTATTCCAGAAGTCATAGGCAATATATGTTTTAGCATTGTCGAGCCATAAACGGTTCAGGGGTATTGAATATTCCTTTATTTCTGATTTGTCGCTGTTGAAGAATCCTGCTATTGTCCATTCTCCAAATGACCTGTTAACTTTCAATACGAATATCCTGTGAAAATCGGTGTCAAAGAGATCGACCGGTCTTGCTGCTTCTCCCCATGAAGGAAGGGCCTTTTTTAATATTTCTATCTTTACCTTATCCAGGTCAGGTAACCTGTCGCCTGAAATAATATTACCTCCGGTAAGAGACAGAAGTGTTGCTGTTGCCTGGGCCTGAGAGGGTGATAAAAGGCTGATACATAGATGATCGGCATCGTTGATCCAGGTTCGTTTATGGAAATAATATCTTTTTGCAGCAGCCGGAGCGCTGCCGGTGGAATTGAAGTATTGTTTCCAGACTTCAGGGGTATAACCATAGTTTTGGTCGAGCTCAATCCGCATACTGTCAGCCAGTCCAACGGATACCGGTCCCGGACCGCAGTCCTGCAGATGACATTCATTACCAATTGCCTTTCTTATGATCTCAAATCCTCTGCGATAAGCCATTGCACGGCTTACAGAAGGGTCATAATAATGATGGGCCGATAATAATGACCAGTCGACGAAGTCGATCTTGATCAATTCATAACCCCATTGTTTTGAAACTTTCTCGAAAAGTTTGTACATCCAATCTACAGCATCAGTATGAGTTATATCCAATCCGTAGCGTTTCGGATTTTCATTTTCTGCCCAGTCGGTATTTACGTCCGGCCATGGACCAACACGTTTCAGACTTCCATCCGGATTTTTTATCAGCCATTCCTTATGCTTCTGAAAAATCTCTGTTGGTTCTGAAATAACATATGGTGCTATCCATAGACCTGGTTTTAAACCATAAGAATGGATTCGGTCAGCCAGCCATTTCATACCATGAGGAAACCTGTTATTGCCATCCCATTCCCCATGCCATTGCTGATAACCTTCATCAATCTGCATATATTCCATACCATATGGCTTCAGAATACGGGATGCAAATTCAGCATTGCTGACAACTTCATCCTCTGTAATATGTTCATACGTATAGAACCAGTTGCACCAGCCATTTACAACTGAATTAACACGTGCCTTATTAACTTTTCCCATTATGGCAGCATATCCTTCGAGTGCTGAATATGGGTCGCTGGCGATGTAAAGAACAAAACGGTTGGACCGGATCTTTTTACCTGCCCCAAGAATAAAGCCTTCTGCTAGAGCTGATTTAGCAATCAATCCGATCGTATCTCCTTTTCCCCGTTTTGCTATAATCATACCCTGGGCAGTCAGGTTTTCAACAGCACCAGCAGCAAGACCTTCATGGTCATATCCGCTGAATAAACCTATATTCCACCAGCTTTGTCTGGCATTTTCATCCGCAATGCTAAAGTCAGCTACCTCTCCCGGATTATAATACATGGGCCCGTTTGTAAGAAGTTTTGTCGTCAGCGGCCAGTATAGAGCCCCGCCAGTTTCATTACAGGCGCAAACAGGTTCAATACTCTGGAGAACAGTAGGTTTGGAGGATCGGTTATAGCAGATAGCTTCAATAAAAACCGCATGGTGATTCTTATAAAGGGATATTGTAAGATTGAAATCAATGCTATTATCGGGATTGGATGTGTTAATTGTTACCTGCTGCCCTTCACCAAGCTGGTCAGAGATTATTCCTGATCTTACAGAATGTTTGCTGGAGGAGTGCCCGGAAGAAACATATCCCTGACCTGTCAAAGCACGAACAACAGATCCGGAAAGCAGCTTCTCTCCGTTTCTCCTGTTAATATCAGTCCTCCCTGTTTTTGTATCAAATGAAACCGAAAAATAATCATTCTGAAAAACCTGAGATTTTGAAACATCCGGATTATCCAATAAATTTAATTGTCCGGCTAATGGGAAAGTAAGTCCTGCAGCCTGAAGCCTGGCAAGGAAATCTCTGCGGGTTAACATTTATTTATCTTTTAAATTCAATAAAATCATTACCTTTTTCTTTGGTAAGATCAACCTCTCTTGAGGCCCCATTAACAGTAACTTTGTATTTCCCATAAAAAGCCGGAACAGAATAGATCCCATCTTTGCCGGTTATCCCTGATTCCCTGGTCCACCACTCTTTGAATATCAGATTATAATATGCTTCTGCAGCCGGAGTTGGCGACCAGTCGCGTTTATATAGTGATGAAACCGGGATCCAGTTGGAGCCCTCCCAGAAGCCCCACATGAGGATACCTTCAACTGCAGGATGTGCGAAGCAGATTTTGTAATAATCAACAATCTCTTTTGCTTTAAGTTCCTCTTCCTGTAACGACATGATGTGAATCTTTTCCCTGTAATACTTTGACCGTTGTCCGGGCATGTTAAATTCGGTCACACGTATCGGCAGTTTAAAGATAGCCAGCGAATCAAGCGCTTTCTTTAGTTGAGAGCGATCGAAAGTCTCACTGTGCAGATGCCCCTGAACGCCTATACCGGCAATTGGCACTCCCTGCTTCAGCAATTTACGAATGTGGGCCATATAGTCGGTCAGCCTGTTCCCGGTAAGTATATCATAGTCATTTAACCAGAGTTTTGCATCAGGATCACCGTTGTGAGCCCATTCCGCCATCAGTTTTGTAATATCCGGACCGAGCCGGTCCTCATAATAATTCCCGTGTATCATTTCATTGTTCAGGTCGTATTCTGCGAAGCGTCCCTTGTACCGGCTTGTAACAGTCTCTGCCCTGTTCTGAAGTGTCTTCCTGAGCTCATCATCCCCGAGGTCCTTAACCCATTGCTGGACGAACTGCGGGATGCCCCAGAACAGATTATGCCCTCTGAGCGGGATATTGTTTTCTTCTGTCCATTTCAGTATACCGTCAATAATTGCATAATTGACCTCACCCTTAACTGGTTCCATGCTTCCCCATTTCACTGCATTTTCAGTTACTGCCGAATTGAAGTTCTTCAGGAATTTCTCTTTGTACTGTTTCAGGTCATTCTCCGGCATCTTTCCGCTGCCCAGACTGTTGCTTATGGCTCCTCCGAACCAGAATTCATGTTTCAGCTGTTCTACGCTAACCTTTGCGCCGGGTCTGGCTTTTACTGTGATAACTCCCTTTCGGTATTTTGCAATCGATTCTTCAAGGCGTTTTTGTTCCACATATGAAGCCACAGCATGCATATTATCGATCCAGATTTCACTTGAAGGATCGGTTGCGTAACTGCATATTGCATCGATAGTTTTCAGCTGAGATGTCTGGTATCCTTCCTCATTCATTTCGTGTCCGGCAAGAATGAGCCATTGACCGTTAGCCTTTGCTGTCTCAATCAGCTTCAGGACCTGGTCAAATGATTTACCATCAAGTTCTGTACCGTTCAGCTGTGACAGGTCACAAAATTCAGGATCATTAGGAGCCTCATTGAGCCAGCCGCGTCCGCTTTCAAACATCGATGCGATAAGGGGTACATAGCTTTGTACCCCGGCCCCCCTGCCAATAAATGTCTGTCCGCACGGGTATGCAAATGACGTCGGAACAACACCTAATATCTCATTAATGAACCTGGTTGCAGAATCGAGTTCGGTTCTCATTTTCTGCAATGAATATTCTTCAAGTGCTTTGTCCCTCGACCAGGTAAAGTTCCCCGAACAGGGATGATAAACTGAATGATTTCCGATTTCATGGCCGTTCAATACTGCCATTTTCCATTGATCGGACTGTTTCAGCATACTTTCCGGTGAAATGTAAAATGTAGCCCTCACTCCGTATTTGTCGAGCAGGGGGATGCCGGTATCTATCTGTGAAAATCGAGCATCGTCGAATGTAAGGCTCAGCGCCATTTTTTTGCCTTCGGGCCAGGGAAATTTCTGCTTAGTGCCTCCCGGAAAATTATTACCATATGTCTGGCTAAAACAGGTACAGGAAATAAAACCCAAGGCAGCTGTAAAAGAAAGAAAAGCAAGAGATTTTTTTATCTTGTTCATCATATTAAAGAATTTCTATCTGATAAAATTAACTAATTTTAATTTACCACGGGATTATACGGATTTGCACAGAGCATACTGATGGGAAATGGATTCATTTTTGTAATTTTATATTGTATTAATGCGTTGTGAGGTTCCAATTCCTGGAAGAATTATTATAGAATTAGCGAATTTGCTATGAACATAACAGCCAAATAATCAATGCATTGCTATTTTTTTGTGTAACTTGGTACCTTTGTGTCTTGGTGGAAAAAAAAATGCCGCTAAGGCGCTAAGACACTAAGGTTCACTAAGTCAATATATTAAGATTTCAACCGCGTAAGACGTTGTATTACATTACTTTTAAGAATCAGGAATATAGTATCAGATGGAGGAGAAAGTCCTTTACAAGATTCATGTAACGGGGTATGTTCAGGGAGTGGGATTCCGTTGGAGAACTCTGAGAGAAGCTGTAAGCAGGGACATAAAGGGACTTGTTAAGAATATGTCGGACGGAAGTGTTTACATCGAGGCTGAAGGAACAAGGAAACAACTTAAAGATTTTGTTGAATGGTGCAAAAAAGGTCCCGGCTATGTTGAATCTGTAACTGCTGATCCTTATCCGCCGATTAATTATAAGGAGTTCAGGGTCGAACACTGAGATTTCAAGAGATTGATGTTTTAAAAATAGACACGAATGAAAAAACTTCTACTTCTGACATTATTCCTGGCTTTCACTATTTCTGTATGCGCACAGAAATATGGGCTGACCTCTCCCGACGGAAAACTGACTGCTGCAATTGAAATTGATAAGGGAATTTATGTTGCCTTGCTTAAAGGACGTACAACAATCCTTAAGCTGGGAAACATTTCCGTTGAAAATTACTATATAGCATCGAGGAATCCTGATTTTGAGGTGGCAAAAGTGATTCCGCGATCGGTTAATGAAGTTATTAAGCCTGAAATCCGGGAAAAGGCAGCAACTCTCATCAACTCCTTTAATGAGCTGGAAATAAAATTCAAAAAAAAATATTCCATATCGTTCAGATTGTTCAATGAAGGACTGGCATACAGGTATTCAATATCTGAGAAAGACAGTCTCAGGATAATCAGGGAAAACCTTGATCTTTATCTTGATGCGGGCGATTCGTTAAGGTTTCAGTCTTCAGAGACCTTCAATTCCCCTTATGAGACCCCTTATGAGCATGAAAATATTACCGGGATCAAAGCCGGGAAGCTGATCAGCCTTCCACTGCTTATAGAGAAACGTGACGGGTTGTTTGTTATGGTTACCGAAGCTGACCTGTATGATTATCCGGGGCTGTGGTTTAAAGGAACAGGTCAGGCACAGCTTTCAGCTATTAATCCGCCAATACCAAAATCATTGACAAATACGGGTAGTGCATATGTCAGGAACCAGGTAGCCGGAACATTCGGACATATAGCACAGGTGAAAGGCTCAAGAACCTATCCCTGGCGGATTTTCGCAGTTGCTGCCGATGAAAAAGAGCTGATCCCGAACAGTATGGTATATCTGCTTGCAACACCATGCGTCATTAAAGATATTTCTTGGATAAAACCCGGTGTGGTGATGTTTGACTGGTGGGCAAAAAGCAATATTTACGGTGTTGATTTCAAAGCAGGAATTAACACCGAAACAGCAAAATACTTTATCGATTTCTGCGCTGAACAGGGATTCAGGTATTTCCTTTTTGATGATGGATGGAGCTTAAGAGATGACTTGCTGAAGCCAATCCCGGAATTAAACATAGATGAAGTTGTTTCATACGGCCGATCGAAAGGGGTTGATATTATGCTCTGGATGGTCTGGCACACACTTGAAAGGCAATGGGAAATGGCTTTCGACCAGTTTGAGAAGTGGGGAATCAGGGGTATCAAGGTTGACTTCATGAACCGCGACGATCAGCCTATGGTCATGTTCTATGAAGCAGTTGCCCGCGAAGCTGCCACACGAAAGATGGTGGTGGATTTCCATGGAGCCTACAAACCATGCGGATTAAGCAGGAAATATCCGAACGTTCTGACCCGCGAGGCACTTATAGAATTTGAATACAATGGAGGAACTGACTTTGATAACCCTGTACATCATAATCTGCTACCTTATATCCGCATGTTCCCGGGTCCGATGGATTATATTCCTGCCACAATGCGCAATTCAACAAAGGATAATTTCCGGGCTGTCGGCGATTATCCTATGGGACAGGGTACCCGGGCGCATTCAATGGCATTGTTTGTAATTCTGAACAGCCCCATGACGATGCTTCCCGATTCTCCGTCGGATTATTACCGTGAAAAAGAGTGTACAGATTTTTTAAAGAAGATACCCGTTGAATGGGACGAGACAAAGCTCCTTCAGGGGAAAATTGCAAAATATACGGTTCTGGCACGCAGGTCAGGTAACGAATGGTATATCGGAGCGATTACCGACTGGAGCGAGAAAACCATTGATCTGGAGACAGGTTTCCTGGTTCCAGGCAGATACCGGCTCGAAGCAATTGAAGACGGAATAAATGCCAATGCCAGGGCTGAAGATTACAAAAAAATTATAAAAGACTTTCGGGCGGGGGATGTTCTGAAACTCAAACTTGCCTCCGGTGGGGGATGGGTGGCTCGGATTATCCCAGTTTTGTAGCCTCCAACCCTCCCGATAGATCGGGACAGGCTCTGAAGGGGGCTTTAAAAAGTAAATTATTTGCCCCCCTTCAGGGGGGATGGGGGGCAAACCTCCGTGTTTAATAAATCTCTTGCCTGTCTATTTCAGTTCCTTTTCTACGGGCTTTATGTTCCATCCGGCAATCGCCAGAACGGGTGCTGCCCCATCGAGGTTTTCAACGGCGAACTCAACTTTAACACTTCTTTTTTCCTTCGGAAGAAGCGAAAAATAATTATCCTCCCAGAATACAGGCAAAACCAGATCCTTCGTATCATTTTTGATGATCTTGGGATTAACGAAGAATGCAAGTGAAGCAGACGGATTCTCAATGTCAATAACCGCCGTGTACTTCCCGTTATCCTGTTTAACTGATGAGACCGAGAAATTCAGCTCTGTCTCCGGAAGCTTGTTTAATGCAGTGAAATCTGCATTTTCATCACCTTTTGAGGAGAGCCAGTAGAAGTTCGAAGAGATCTCTTTCCCCTCATTATCGCTTAAAACAAGTTTCAGGAATGTTATATCGCTTGCCCCTAATGGCCTTTCCACAGAGAATATTTTCCTGCTTTCATCTGATTTTATTTCGACGGGTACTTCGGTTGAGAATATTTCACTCATATTCATGTTATAAAGCTTTACGGTTGCTTTCAGACCGGAAAAATCTATATAATTCCCATTTACAACACAAACTGAATTGTCATCATAGGAATATTGAATGTGTAGATTCTCGCATGCTTTTTTTGTCCCGTAAAAAGAGCCGTTGGGAGCGTAAAAGTAATCATACAATTGCCAGTACATCGAGGGCCAGGCTGAGTTGTACATCCAGTAAATTATTCCGCTCGACCTGTACTTATTGGCAGCAAAGGCTTCAAACATCGCCCTGGTAGCTTCATATTGAAGAACCTGTGATTTCAAACTGTATTCTTCCACACCTTCAGGTTCCCCATATCTGGAATACAGGGCTTTTCTTGCCTGCGGGTAAAATGCTTTATGGAGACGGATATTCCAGGATTCACTCATCGGCCAGATATCAGCTTCAGGCATCATCAGGCGCATAGTCTCTAAAGGAGGGATTTGTTCTCCTGCCGGCCCGGCTTCGGTGTTGAACTCAGGCTTACCGTACCAGTAAACAGGTGTCTGGTATGCATATACTTTCGGGTATGGTCCCATCCATAGCCCGGTATTCCCTGAAACTGCACTTGAATCACCGGTTGCTGATGACTGATAAGGTCTGGTACCGTCATACTCATCCAGTGTCTTGATATACATTTTTTCGACAATTTCAGACGGATGCATATCGCTTCCGTAGAGCCAGTCGAATACTGAAGGATGGTTCCTTAGTCTTACGATCTGGTCTCTCCAGCTCTTCCGGGCTATGACCTCCAGGTCGGGTGTCCATTTTTCCCATTCTTCCCAGGAACTGCAGCAGCACCAGCCAACCATAAGCAGAATGCCTTCCTCATCGCATTTTTCAAAAAGATAGTCGGAACCTCTCGGAGCTTCAAGTCTCAGGGCATTGAGGCCCATATGCTTTGCGTACTGAATATCCGCGTCGATCCTTTTGTCAGACGGGCGAAGCATCATATCTTCAACATAGCCGCCACCCCTGATCACGATGTTCTTGCCGTTTATCTGAAAAACCCTTGTGTGCTTTCCATCGAAATCATTCATCCAGGAAGTAATCTCGCGGATACCGAAACGGACCTTCTCCGAATCTGATATCCTGTCTTTGATCTCAAAGCTGAGATCAAGGGTATATAGATTTTGCGGACCAACTGTGTGGGGCCACCATAACTTTGGATCTGAAATTACAAGCTGGCTGAATTTCCCGGGATCAAATGTGACCTTCCTGGCCTCTTTCGGTCCAAGAGTCATTTCCTGTTCGAATACAATGTTCTCAATTGTCCCCTTCAGGACACCTTTGATCTTTTTTTCTGAGTAATTTGTCAGGTCAGCGGTAATTGTAAGGCTTGCTTTGTCTGTTGAAGGAAGATTAAGCTTAGTGATTATTTTTGGATCATCCACAGCAACCGGTCCCGTCGAAGAAACTGAAACATCATACCATATACCTGTTCCTCTGTCAGGTGGAGTTGGATTCCAGTCAACCCATGTAATTGTCAGGTCATTCCCTTTGGGAGGGAAGACCTCAACAGCCAGGCAGTTTAATTTTCCGGCAAGTGCATACCCGGTGATATTAAAGTTATACAGCCTGTAAGCCCCCTCAACAGTTGTGGTGTCAGCGAGCAGATGCCCGTTAATCCATATGTTGGCTTTGTAGTTAATACTGTGAAATTTGATCCAGGTATTCCCGGATTTGGAACTGGCCGGCAAGCTGAATGTTGTCCGGTACCACCATGAAGGTCTGAACGGGCTGTCCGCAGGAATTCCGCCGCTTCTTCTGGCTATATACCCGGGAATTTTCTGAATGTTTGTTCCGAAATATGGATCGGGATAGACTTTGTTTTCAACCAGAGTCCCGAAAACCGTTGAAGGAACTGTTGCAGGATACCAATTTTCAGGCTGAAATGCGGGAGTGGAAATAATGTCACCCTTCTCACTGAGATCCTTTGAAGATTTAATTGCCCAGTCGTTCCTTAGCAGAAAAGATTTCTGGCCGGAACTCTGGCTCGTGCATGCATTAAGTGATATTACTGCTGCCATAACAATGCAGTAAAGATTTTCTGATTTCATAGTACCAGGTTTGTTTTTTGTACTTTAAAGTTAAACCATTTAAATGAATTACTTCTTTTCAATTACAACTCCTGAAGACCTGTATGAAAACACAGGTTCTTTTTTACTGGCGGGTTCACTTACTTTCAGCGATTTAAAAGTTACTCCAGTAACATCATCAAGGACCACTGCGGTTCTGTAGTCTTTTTTTGCACATGAAAGATTCACATTTTCGAAACTTATCCCGCTTGCATGACGAATATAAAAACCCCAGGCTGGAAGCTCCCTGAACATTGAGAACTCCGGATAACTGGCTGCCATTTCCGGCACTTTGTCAAGCTCATTAAGTCCGACCCTGGCGTATGATGGGTTTCCGCCTCCCGGGTAATGGATCTCGATATTCTTCAATGTAACATTTTCAATATCAGCATCAGGCATCCCTACTATTGAAGAGGGAGAAATATTCCTGGGCAGGTCCTCAACAGGGCCTTCATAATTATAGCCTGCATCAGGCTTGGTTGCCGGGACTTCAGCATATACGTTTGAAATAGAAATATTGCTCATTTTCCCCTTCTTTCCGGCCCTCCGTTCGCCTATCCTCAAAAAGATTACATTCCCGGTGTTTATTGACCGAAGGCTGTCGACGACTACATTTTGTACAAATCCTCCGTCGACAGCAGCAAATGTTATAGCTGACCTGTAGGTGTCAAAAACAAGATTGTTAATGATTTTAATATTCCGGAATCCTCCGTATGATGCAGTACCGAATTTGATGCCATTAGCGCTTGTCCGGATTGTGTTGTTGTGAATGTAAACATTCTGGCATATGAAGTCGGCTGAATGCGATTTAAGGCATATACCATCGTCGGCCGCATCAAAATAGGAATTTGTAATGCTTACAGAGTCGCAGTCAACAATGTCAACGCCGTCATTGTTCCAGTATGATTTGCTGTCAACCATAATTCCATCGATAACGACATTTCTGCACTGGTCATACTGCTGGTTCCAGCTTCCGGGGTTTTTCAGAAGAATACCGCGGATTAGTACATTTCTGCAACCATGGAAATAAATATTCTGTGGACGGATTGTTTCTCTCGGCCTGTCATATTTAAGCGGGTCGCTTATTATGCCTTTCTGGATCAGGTCGACAAGATTGCAGGCAACTTCGAATCCGCGTCCATCAATTACCCCTTTGCCGGTAATACCAATATTCTGCTGATCAAGAGCAAAAATCAGTGCTGTCCAGTTGTTATTCATTTCATAATCCAGAGGATTTAACGAACCTGCAAGTATAGCTCCTTCCTCGAGCTGGATCGTGACATTTGATTTAAGATAAAGAGTTCCGGTAAGATATCGTCCAACATAAAACACAAGCCGGCCTCCGCCATTTTCACTTATATAATCGATACCTTTCTGTATAGAGTTTGTGTTCATTGTGGTCCCGTTCGATCTGACACCAAACATAGAGGCATTGTAATCCTTCGCCCGGAGCAGGCCGGATGAGAAAATAAGTATCAGGAAAAAAGTGGTTATTGTTTTCATATATTTGTTTTTTGTCATGCAGTCATGCGGTCATGCAGTCGTGCGGTCTTTTAAATCAATATATAGTAACAGGACCGATCAGCCCCATCGATTGTAATGGTTGAATTTTATTCTTTTCGTTTGTCCAGTATTGAGCGATAGGATTATCCGTCAATGATTTCATATAGTTACCCATAGTTGTTGTAACTTTTATTTCAATCAGATTATCCCCCCTGACAAGGTGTTCCCCTACCCTGAAGATCCTTCGGCCATACCATTTTACACCACAGTCCTTCCCGTTAACTTTCAATTCTGATATGCCATACACCTTTCCAAGATTCAAAAATGAAGGCTTTGGATCTGTAATTACAATGTAATTACGGTATATTACAGAGCCTGCAAAGTTCATATATTCAGGCAGGTCTTTAATGTCCTTAAGTAAGTCAGAATTAAAAGCTTTAACCGATTTGTCGCGGCAATGTCTGAACTCCAGGTTCCATCCGTTCAGTAGGGTTTCAGCCGTCGGACTTGTCGAAGGCAGTGGTTTCCACCCGGGACCTTTCTTCTGCTTGTCAAATATAAACAGGAAAGAATCGGCAGGACCCATATCCAGCGTCAGGCTGTTGTCTTTCCCTGGAGTTATCCTGTATCTGTTACCATCCACCGGATCCCATATCCAGCCTTGCCTGCTCCTGATAATATCTGCAGAGAATGTGATTTTTGTCCTGCGTACCTCATGGATATGTGAATTGATAATGTAAAAGATCTCAGAACCATCATCCGCTTTATAGTGGTTCTGCATAACATAGGGATCAGGATTTTCGATATAGATATATGGAGCAATATTATATTTTTTTTGGATCCCCCTGTACCACCCGATAAAGTCCTTATCGGGTTTCTTTAGAAGAATAAACCGGTCGGGGAACGATTTCAGCTTTTCTAATATTGTTAATACCTCTTTATCCCTGATTTTAAAATCCTTCCATCCGGGCGACTTTGAGGGATACGTCTCAACACAAAAAACTCTTCCGCCTGAAGCAACGAAATCGTAAAGCTTCTTCGCGGTACCTGTACCCAGGCTGTCAACCTGAACAAGAAAAATGGTATTATATTTTTTGGGACCGTAGTGCATGGTCCCGTCTTTCATTTCGGCATCGCCAATTACCCTTTGAGAAACATAATCACAGCCATTCCCATTTTTATTTATGGCTTCCCATACAAGTGTGAAATAATCAACATGGGTGATTGAAGGAAAGGGTTCCATCTGTGAGCCAATTGTGCTCCACATATCATCATTCGGGGGTAGTATTGCAATATCAGTGCACATTGTTACATGCTGAAGCAATGCCGATAACCTGCCTTTATATTCATTGTACAGGTGAAAGTAAGGCCACCAGGTATTATTTTCATTGTAGTAACCACCATACCTTAACCAACCCGGGTACGGAGCTTCGGGAGGAGAGTAGTTGAATCCGTGAAAAACAGAATGGGTTACACCGGTTATTGCACTCTGGTCGCCACCGATCTTAAGGTTCTCAGGGGAAGTGTTGAAAACTGTATAAGTGTCGGTCATCTCTTCACAGCTGACCAGCCGCTTTCCTGTAAGGTTAGCTGCCGATGAGACGTATTTGCAGATCATTGTATATGCCCTTCCCCTGCGGTAATCATCCTCGGGCATCTCTTCCCCCACCTTGTGTTTAAGCCAGTTCATAGTCCATGATTCGGATTCAGGGATATCATAAAAAAAACTGCTTTCCAGAGGGAAAAAACTCCTTCCATAAGCCTGGGCACGGGACTTTACATTCAGACGCCTGCACCATTCGGCATAGGTTTTTATGAAGCGTTCCTCCAGGAGTTCTGCTTTTGTCATCTCGAAATCGTACCTCATCCTTTGGATCATGTTTTCAATTTCAGGCGACATTGATACCCCGTATTTAAAATCGGTCACATTTCCCATGGCCCCGGTTTTAAAAAGGATGAATGGCAGATACTGTGAAAGGTCGTATCCCCTCTTTTCCCTGAATTCCTGAAGCATATCAAATGTCCAGTTGGATCCTTCAAGTTCCATGCTGTCGATAAACAATGCACGAAGATTTTCAGATAGTGGGCCGGTCCGCTTTTCAATAGCATCCGACATGCGGTTAAGGTATTGTTTCACAAATGAAATGTTATAATGATTCAATACCGGCCCGGTGGCTCCCGGAGCTCCGTTAATCACCTGCATGAATCCACTGACCTTTACAAGGGCATATAAAGCAAACTTTCCATCAGGAACAGAGAC
>CAZCQC010000122.1:0-2892 GCA_964500155.1 uncultured Rikenellaceae bacterium
GGAGGGATGAAAAGACGCCTTGGCATTGCCCAGGCCCTGATCGGTAATCCCAGGATCATTGTTGTTGACGAGCCAACAACCGGCCTAGATCCTGATGAAAGGATAAGGTTCAGGAATATCCTCTCCCAGCTTAGCCAGCATGAGGTTACTATAATTCTTTCAACTCATATTGTGGGTGACATATCATCAACCTGCCAGGGAATGGCATTACTGAACCGTGGCGAACTGGTATTCACCGGAGCGCCTGAAAACCTTGTAAAACAGGCTGAAGGTCATGTGTTTAAGTTGAATTTAACTCCGGCTGAATATGAAATTGTCAAGGAACGTTTCAATGTAATTTCCACAATTCCTGTTGAGGATGGATGGGAAGTACAGATAGTGTCCGACGAAGTTCCTGAATACAATTATTCTCAAATTATCCCTAATATCGAGGATGCCTATGTATATTATATGGAGCATAAATTGCAAGCTGACATCAGTGAATAAATACTGAAAGACTTATGGCATTACTGCATAACATAAGAACTGTCGCCAAATATGAAGCGAAAACCCTCAGGAGGAGCTGGTTTTTCAGGTTATTTTCAATCGGGGCTCTTTTCATATTTACTTTTTTAAATATCGGTTTTTTTTCCCCTGTGGGAGATCAGCCATGGGCTTTCATCTCAATTCCATCATCAATTCCTCTTTTTAACCTTTATCTTCTTAATATCGGACAGGCAATCGTTGTCATTTTTCTTGCATCCGATTTCCTTAAAAGAGACAAGAAGGTTGATACAAATGAAGTTCTTTATACCAGGTCTATGTCAAACTTTGAGTACATAACAGGCAAGACCTGGGGTATCCTAAAGCTCTTTCTCGGACTTGACATTTTAATCCTGTGCATTGGTCTCCTGATGAATATCATTGTAAAAGAGATGTCGGTCGACTTTATGTCATATCTGTGGTACCTGTTGATAATTTGTGTACCGACAATCATTTTCAGTCTCGGACTGGCCTTCATGCTTATGTCCGTAATTGGGAACCAGGCAATAACCTTCCTTGTTCTGCTCGGTATTGCTGCCCTTAATATGTTCTGGCTCTGGTACCGGATGGGATCAATTTTCGATTATATGGCATTTGGATTGCCTGTATTCAAATCGGGAATAACAGGATTCGGCAATATCAGCCAGATATTAAATCAACGCCTCATTTATTTCTTCTCCGGATTATCTTTTATACTGGCTACCATATTATTATTTAAAAGGTTGCCTCAATCCAAGATACATAGGATCTTTTCCGTGATATTCATGTTTATATTCCTTGCCGGAGCCGTAAGTTGTGCATTTAATACCTGGTCCTTTTATAAAAATGATCTTATTGAAAAGAAACAAATTATTGAGGTCAGCCGCCAGTATGAAAACAGCGATTTTGTCTCTCTGACTGATGCATCAATTGATTTCTTGCATAATAAAAACTCTTTTAAGGCATCCGTGGAACTGAAATTCATTAATAATAATATTAAAAGCCTCGATAGTTATCTGTTTTCCCTGAATCCGGGTCTGGATGTGACCTCAGTCTTGTCAGCAGGGAAAAACCTCAGTTTCACAAGAACTCATCATATCATCGAAATAGATCCGGGAAGATCTCTTGCTCCGGGACAAACTGACACTCTTGTGATTTCATATTCCGGAATGATAAATGAGTCATTCTGCTATCCCAATTATTCTGATAACCTGAAGGAGACTCCATATCGGGTCGAGATGCTGAATGTGAATAAAAGGAGGGCATTCCTGACAGAAAATTATGTATTACTGACTCCTGAAACACACTGGTATCCAGTGCCGGGTCTAAACTACTACCCCTCAAATCCGGCAAGGATAAAGATCGATTTTACACGTTTCAATATCAGGGTAAAGACAGAAAACGGTCTTTTTCCAGTATCGCAGGGGACACTGAAATCTGAAAATGGATCCACAGTTTTCTCCAGCGAATCTCCCCTGACAGGACTGACTCTGGCAATTGGAAATTATCAGTCGGATACTTTAAAAGTCGATTCAATTAAATATATCAGTTACTATTTCCCCGGCCACGACTCTTATAAAAAAGATCTTTCAGAATTGAAAGATACGCTCCCTTTGCTTGTCTCAGGAATTATGAGAGACCTGGAGACAAATTTTTCGACAAAGTACCCTTTTAAAACACTGAGTCTCCTTGAAGTACCAGTTCAGTTTTACTCTTACCCGAGAATGAGCACCCAGACCAGGGCTGAATTACAGCCTTCAATGGTGCTTATACCTGAAAAAATGTCTACCCTTCTTTCCAGAAGTTTTTTAAAACAATTTACCAGGCAAAAGAAAAGAATGGCCAGAAATAATGAAGTAATCACTGATAAAGAATTACAAGTCAGGCTGTTCAATAATTTTATTACCAATACCTTCATCAGCGGGACAGATTACAGATATATCAACGGGGTTGAAGTTAATGAGCCAAAACGGTACCGGCTTGGTCCAAGTTTCTACTTCTTCAAGAATAATTTCTACTCATCCGAATATCCTGTTATAAATGCTGTGTTTGAATCTCATCTTCAAAAACAGGCTTCATCTCAGAACCTCTTCAGAGAAATGTCAGGGGGGCTTTCGGAAAATGATAAAGGAAACCTTATCCTGAGAGACAAAAGTTTTAAGGAAATACTGGCCAATAATCCGGGAAGCGATACTGTAAGGGCTATTTTATCTCTGAAAGCCGATTATCTTTTTAACCTGTTGAGATCAAAAGCCGGAATAATTGAATTCAAAGACTGGTTCTCAAAATATATTGATGACAATAAATTTCAGAGTGTTGATATTATTACTTTTAATAAGGATGTGAAAGAGAAATTCGGTTTTGAGTTTTATCCTTACCTGAGTGACTGGT
>CAZCQC010000123.1:0-5625 GCA_964500155.1 uncultured Rikenellaceae bacterium
GACATTTACTGATCCTGCAGATATGCCAACCTTTCCCTTGCCTGAAATGAGCCAGCTGAATTCTGCTGATTCGTCTCCCTGAAGTCTCTGAACTCTCTGTACTTTAAGTCCGCTTAGTATTGTTTGCCCGGCTGAGGGCTCTACTGACAGTCTCATTATTCTTGTCCAGATATTGGGTTCACCTGCTTCGGTATTTGTTGCAAACAGACCTTTGTTGTGAACCTTAAGAGTTAATCTGAAAATATTTTCACCTGCTTCTTCACTTTTAACATCGAGAAATTCCAGTTCTGGGTGCATGGCTGATACAGAGGTTATAAATTTGAAATGCACCGATATCAGATCTCCTAAGGTATCTGCCGGAGGATTAATAACTGCAAATGGTTTTATGCCTCCGACCTCGACTGTTTTTCCGGGAAAATCGGGGTGGACTATCGGAGTCCAGGGAATAAAAACATCTTTCAGGTTGGTTTTATCAGCAAACTTCAGGAATGCGGCTTCCACACTTTTACCCTTTTCCACAGATAACCACCAGCCCGGAGTGCTGAAACTGTACCTGCCATAGTGATAATAAGCCCATTCCATAAAATTACCCGGTTCGGAAATTGGTGAGGGAGCTCCCTTGAAGCCGGTGATCTCATGATATTTATCTGAGACGAGCTTATTGATAAGCTCATCAGTTTTCATGATGGAGGTTACCCTGCCTCTTTCCCTCCTCATCATCCCCTGTTCTGGAGGCTGATTCTGAGTCTGGTCCTGGGCTACACCTGGCCTTTCCAATGCTTTCATCGGCTGACCAAGATTATCCTGCGGACCAAACGCAAATACCATATAAATATTGAACCGGTCATACAGAAAATCAGCAACTGCCCGTGTTTCAGGCTCGGAAACAGGATAGAGTCCGGCATTAATGCCAAATTCTTCATAATTATATGTAAGATTTCTGTTGAAGTTGACTCCACCTGCACCATCTTCATTGAAACGTCTGTCATTGTCATTATCGGTTCCCTCGCTGTAAACCTGATAATTGCCTTTCTGACCTTTTGAAAGATCGGCTGTCACCATCAACCTCTTATCTTCATCATTTTCGATAAAACTACCTGCCGGGTCCATAATGCGAATAAGTGTTATGAATCCATCCTTATTAAGGTCTTCGCAAGGATCTTCATCAAATAAAAAGTCCCTGTCATCATCTGTGGTCCGGGAGTTAATGCTCCTTTCATATTTTAAACCTGAGAAGTATTCCTCTGACGCATCAGGACTTACATCAGGAAAAACATAAAATGTGATCTTACTGAGCAGTTCCTTTATCTCCTTTTCAGAGGAGCTGCTGAGGATCGTCTCAGCAAAACCAAGTGCCAGTTCCCTGCCTGTCAGGTATCTTCCGTCAACGCCCCCCACAACTGCAACGCCTGGTTTGTTGTCTCTGGTCCCGGTTCCGATCGTGATCACCCAAATATCTTTTCCTCCTGAAGTTTTTACCAGCGACTTTACTGAACATAAATCAGGATATTGCTTGCCGAGAGCTTCTATCTTTTTGGACATCTGGCCAGGATCGTGATATTGGCCCGTGACTGTTGTCAATGAAGCCATATACATAACACTTGCTGCCAGGATTAGGATGCCGGAATACTTTTTCATTATAGTTAAAATTTATTGATAACAGACAGATTTTGCTTGGTTCAAAAATATATATATTAATTAATTGTTAAGCGTTTAATTCCAAAATTAAAGATTTTACTTCCAATCATTGACACATCTCGGAATCTTGTTTGGTTTATCGGATGCATCAGCATTTTTTTATTTCTGATACATAAACCTTTTCAACTGTTATATGTTATTTTTGTATCCTGACAGAAAATGATGCCTCATGAAAAGTATAGCCAGCCTGATTTTAGTTGTCCTTTTAATTTCGTGCGGAAGGCAGAATGAAACCGGCAGAAAGATTATTTCGGTCAGCATCGGCCCATTTAAATATTTTGTGGAGGAAATAGCTGGGGATAATTTTGAAGTTAATGTAATGGTTCCTCCGGGATCGAATCCTCATATTTATGAACCTTATCCTGACCAGATAAATATGCTTCGAAAGTCAGTTGCATATGTAAGCAACGGATACCTGGGATTTGAAATGACCTGGCTGGACCGGTTCTATGAAATGAACAGGAGGATGAAAAAGCTGTCGCTTGGCGACAGTATTGATCCGATAGCTCCGGAGCATCATCATGTTGGGGAGCATTCAGAGGGGGCTGATCCTCATTATTGGGTATCGCCGGTATGTGCAATGAAAATGGCTTCTTCAGTCAGGGAGTTTATTATTGAGCTTGATCCGGTGAACAGGGGGAAGTACGATGAAAACTTTAAAATCCTTTCTGAAAAAATATTGGAAGTCGATTCTCTGGCAGGAGAACTTACGGCATCAGGAGGCAAAAAAGCATTTATGATCTATCACCCGAATCTTGCATACCTGGCAAGAGATTACGGATTGGAAGAGATAGCCGTCGAGAATGATGGTAAAGAACCATCTCCTTCAAGATTAAAGGAACTTATTGATCTCGCGAAAATTGAAAATTTAAAAATAATTATGGTTCAGAGGGAATACGATACAAGAAATGCAAGAGCTATAGCTGATGAGACAGGTAGCAGAGTGGTTGTGATCGACCCGTTGTCTGATGACTGGTATTCATCGACAACCGGGATAATAAGAACCTTAAAGGAAAGCTTTGCAGGAAATCTATAATTGTCGGTAAAATGTCAGAATGTCTGCTTGAAATGTTTTCACTATCAGTTGCTTATGGAAGTAATATTGCACTTCAGGACGCTGATCTGAAAGTATATGATAATGACTTCATTGGGGTAATTGGCCCGAACGGAGGAGGCAAGACAACCCTGCTTAAAGTTATTTTGGGGCTTGTTACCATTTTCAAAGGAGAACTGGTGTTCAACCAGCAGTTTCTTAACAGAAATAAAATAGGATATCTTCCGCAGATGTCCACGGGAGACAACAATTTTCCCGTGACTGTAAAAGATGTTGTATTGTCGGGACTGATGATGCAGAAGGGAGTGATGTCAGGTATGTCGTTGTCAGACAAAAATAGAGCCAGTCAGGTTATTGAGGAACTCGGGCTTTCCGAACTTTCTGATTCACCTTTAAGTGAGCTTTCAGGTGGCCAGCTCCAGAGGGTATTCCTGGGAAGAGCGGTAATTGGTGATCCGAGGCTGCTGCTTCTTGATGAGCCCGGTAATTTTGTTGATGCTAACTTCGAGAATGACTTTTATGAGAAATTGAAAGGATTGAACCGACGGATGGCAATAATGATGGTTTCCCATGATATCGGAACGATTTCTGCCCACATCAAGTCATTTGCATGTGTAAACAGGCAACTGCATTATCATCCTTCATCAGAGATTTCAAATGAAGAGCTCATGGCATATGGTTGCCCGATACAGCTTATAACTCATGGAGAGGTGCCGCACACTGTTTTGAAAAAACACTGATCTGTGGAAGGAAATATTTTTCAATATGAATTTGTTATAAAAGGGCTTCTGGGAGCTCTCTTTGCCAGCATTACTGCAGGTCTTGCAGGTACTTACATTGTTTCGAAAAGGATGGTTTTTCTCAGCGGAGGCATAACCCATGCATCATTCGGAGGGATAGGAATCGGTTATTTTGCCGGGATAAACCCGGTGATCGGTGCTGCAATCTTCAGCATACTTTCAGCTCTGGGGATCGAATACCTTTCGGTAAGGCAAAAGATCAGGGAGGATTCTGCCATTGGGATGCTCTGGGCATTTGGAATGGCCATAGGGATAATATTCATCTACCTGACACCGGGTTATACTCCCAATCTGATGAGCTACCTTTTCGGGAGTATTCTGACCGTTACATACGGGGATATTATTGCCCTTGGCATTTTGTCCGTGATCCTGATATTTTATTTCACAATGTTTTACAGGACAATCCTGTATATTTCATTCGATGAGCAGTTCGCCCGGACCTACTCACCTTATGTGAACCTGTTCAAATACCTTACAACATCACTTATAGCACTGACCATAGTGCTGAATATCAGAATGGCAGGAGTAGTGCTTGTGATCTCGCTTCTAACAATTCCGCCAAATATCGCGATGATCTTCACAAAAGTCTATTCCAAAATCGTATTATATTCAATTGCTGCCGCTTTTACAGGAACTGCAGCAGGATACGTGATTTCCTACTTTGCCGGGATACCTGTGGGAGCTACAATTATTTTCACACTTGTGATCATCTGGATAATTGCAAAAGGGATCGATCAGGTTATCAATAAAGTGAGAGTTAGAAACAGAAAATAAGAATTCAGTATTTAAACAAATTTATAATGATATGGATTACGATCTGATAATTATAGGAAGCGGCCCTGGCGGATATGTTGCAGCCATCAGGGCATCACAGCTTAAAATGAAAGTAGCTGTTGTTGAAAAGGCCGAGATCGGCGGTATATGCCTTAACTGGGGTTGCATACCGACCAAATCACTTCTTAAAAGTTCTCAGGTTCTTGATTATATAAATCATGCATCGGAATATGGCATCAAGATAGAAGGGGAGGTCAGGCCCGATTTTAATGCAATTATCTCCCGCAGCCGTGTAGTAGCAGAAGGTATGAGCAAGGGAGTTCAGTTCCTTTTCAGGAAAAACAATGTTGATCTGATAACCGGATTTGCTGAAATTGGCTTAAACAATAGTGTAGTGGTTACCGACAGGGAAGGTCAGAAAAAAGAATACACTGCAAAGAATATAATTCTGTCAACCGGAGCCAGATCGAAAGAACTGCCGAATCTTAAGCAGGATGGTAGAAAGATAATAGGTTACAGGGAGGCGATGACTCTGGAAAAGCAGCCTGAATCGATGGTGGTTGTAGGATCAGGTGCAATCGGTAGTGAGTTCGCCTGCTTCTACCAGTCGCTTGGTACAAAAGTAACACTTGTGGAGTTTCTTCCGAGGATAGTCCCCAATGAGGATGAAGAAGTTTCAAAACAGCTTGAGAGGTCTTTTAAAAAAATGAAGATGAGAGTACTTACCGATTCGGCTGTTGAATCTGCAGATACTTCGGACGAGAAGTGCAAAGTCAGAATTAAAACCCCAAAAGGTTATGAGGAAGTCGAAGCTGAAATTGTTTTTTCGGCAGTTGGTATTGAAACTAATATCCAGGGTATCGGGCTGGAAACTGCTGGGGTGAAAACAGAAAAGGGTAAAATTGTTGTGGATGATTTTTACCGTACAAATATTCCCGGAATCTTTGCAATTGGTGATATTGTTCACGGTCCTGCTCTTGCCCATGTAGCTTCAGCTGAGGGAATTACATGTGTTGAGAAGATTGCAGGCCTTAATCCGGATCCGGTTGATTATAACAATATCCCTTCATGTGTATATACCACTCCTGAGATTGCCTCATGTGGTCTGACTGAAGCGGCAGCCAGGGCAGCCGGTTATGAAATTAAGGTTGGCAGATTCCCGTTTACCGCTTCGGGAAAAGCCAGCGCCTCAGGCTCAAGGGATGGTTTTGTAAAACTTATTTTTGATTCGGCTTACGGAGAACTGCTTGGAGCTCATATGATTGGAGCAAATGTCACTGAGATGATTGCTGAGATTGT
>CAZCQC010000124.1:0-9199 GCA_964500155.1 uncultured Rikenellaceae bacterium
CGTTAATGGAGAGATCTTTTTCTATGTATGTATCCGAGACAGGCAGATATGCTTCAGGCTGATAATAGTCATAATAAGAGACAAAATATTCAACTCTGTTTTCAGGAAAGAATTGCTTAAATTCACCGTAAAGCTGGGCAGCAAGTGTTTTATTGTGACTTAAGACAAGAACAGGGCGCTGGACCTTTTCAATCACATTGGCAATTGTAAAAGTTTTGCCTGATCCTGTGACGCCCAGAAGGGTCTGATAAGGAACACCTTTTCCGAGTCCGCTGACAAGCTGATCTATTGCTTCAGGCTGGTCTCCTGTGGGCTGAAAATCGGATATGAGTTTAAATTCCATTGCACATCAAAAATAGCTGTTCTTTTTATTATCCTGTTTTTTTTTCTTTCTTTTGACAACCAGAATTCCGGTTTGTTTCAGGTAATTAAAAGAAATCATTTTTTAGATGCAGTTACTAATAAGAATGTATTATCGTCTTTTAATCTGTTTTATCAGCCTGTTTATTTTTTTCAGTGAAACCTCATTTGCTCAGCAATTTAATATTCAAACATTTACAACAAAAGAAGGATTATCTCATAATGATGTAAGGGCAGTTGCTGTGGATAGTTCAGGCTTTTTATGGATTGCTACATGGGACGGTCTGAGCAGGTATGACGGCTACACATTCAAAAATTACTTTCATAAAACTGATGATTCATTATCGGTTCCATATTTTTCAATATTAAATATTATGGTTGATGGAGCTGACAATTTATGGTTGCTTACGGATAACAACCTGGTAGTCAGGTATGACCTGTCGAATGATAGATTCAGCAGAATTGATCGGCTTTATGACAGTCTGCCTGAGTTTTACTCCAACATAAGTATAGATGAAGCCGGGTACCTGTGGCTTATAAATCCTGACATGCTTATAAAGTTCGATTTCAGGAAGAACAGATTTGACAAGTTTGACATATCTGATCAGACAGGTAATATTGGGAAAACTCTGCCAAACGGAGTTCCTTCAATTTCAACTGATAATAGTGACAGGATTTGGCTGGTTTATGATAACATCTATGAATTTGAAAAAAACTCTCAAAAAAAACTCATCCTGAAAAATAAATATACTGTTGACAGTCAGAATCATATTAAGAATTTTGATTTCAGTTATTGGTACTGGTACAGAATAAAGCTTTCAGAATCAGGGGAAAAATGGATCTTCTCAAACTCTGGATTATACCTGCTTGATGAGAGTACAGGAATATTCAATGAGTATACCGGTATCCCTTCTTTTAACGAATTCGGAGGAAATGGGTTTCTCTCATGGTCAACCAGGAACAATGGAATTTATGTTTATGATCTTAAAGAAAGAAAACTATCAAACATACCTGGCCAATATTGTCAGCTGGTAAAAGGGATTTTCTGTCAGAATAAGAATCTTGTATGGTTTGCAAACAATTCAAATACAGGTGCTGCGCTTGGCCTTACACGGATTGTATTCACTCCTGATTATTTTACAGACTATGACATCCCTATTGAAAAAAATGACGTTGCAGCTGTCTATTCTATTACAAAAGATAAGTTTGACAGGCTTTGGGTTGGTTTGAGAGCCAAAAACTCATTAGTGATGATTGATTCTGGCAGGAAGGCAAAAAAAATAATAATCCCTGTATTCAGTACCATAGATGACCCGGGTGCAGTAAGATCCCTTTCAGGAACGGCTGATGGAATCTGGATTGGTTACTTCAAAGATCTTTTGTTGTTTTACGATTTAAACTCAAATAAATTTATCAGGCATCTGCCCGGACCAGGATACTTCAGACCTGTTGCTGTAAATAAAAATGGGAATCTTTTCCTTTGGATGCCTGACAGTACAATTGCTTTGTACAATTCTGAACTGAGAAAGACCGAAAAAAAATACTATTACCGACCTTTTGCTCCGGTCTATAAGATTTTGATTGACGAGGATGACATATTATGGGCAGGATTGAATCAAAGTGCACTTGTAAGAATTGATCCTCGTACTGAAAAACCAGCGACCTTCTTTTTGTCAAAAGATAATTACAATATTGAAGACATATGCATAGGTGATGAAGGTGATTTATGGATGGCCCTCCTTGGAGGAGGGGTTTGTCAGTTTAATCCGGAAACAGGTAAAAAGGTTTTTTATAATACTTCAAAGGGTCTTGCAAATAATATGACATACAGCATCCTTAAGGATAAAACCGGAAACATATGGGTATCGACAAATGCAGGAATCTCGAGAATTAATCCCCTAACTGGCATCATAAAAACGTTTGGAATGAATGAAGGTTTGAATATTAATGAGTTCAATTCAGGCGCTTCATATAAGGATAATAGTAATCAATTCTTTATGGGAGGGATGGGAGGAATGGTAAGCTTCTTTCCCGATTCTATCAACAATGAGCTGATTGAAACAGCAGATCAGAGGATAATTATAAATGAAATTAAAGTCTCAGGAGAATTAAAACATTATAAAAGATCTGTGGCAATGCCTGATACACTGTTTTTAAATAAAGGTGAAAATAACATTCAGGTGAACTTCTCTTCATCGGATTTCCTAAACTCCGACAGAACACTCTACAGATATAAACTTTCAAATATCAATAAGAACTGGATTGAAACAGATTCAAAGAACAGAAGCATAAATTATGCAAACCTTAAACCGGGCTGGTATAATCTCATGATTCAGGCAACTGACCGCGGTGGTTTCTGGAAACCATCAAAAGAAGTCAGGATAAGAATAAAGCCTTTTTACTATGAGACCCTTTTATTCCGGATTGCTCTTCCTTCAATATTTCTTTTTCTGATCGCCAGCATGATACTCATTTATATTAAGCAGATTAAACAGAAAGCTGATCAGAAACAGAATGCATTACGTCTTCAATCACTTCAGGGACAGATGAATCCGCATTTTATCTTTAACTCGCTTAATTCTATCAACTATTTTATCTCCAAGAATGATGCCCTCTCAGCGAACAGGTATATAGCTGATTTCGCCAGGCTCATCAGATCGATTTTATACAACTTCAATTCTGATTTCATTTCACTTGAAAGAGAGACCGAATCACTGGAAGAATATCTTAAGATAGAACATTTGCGTTTTGGAGATAAGTTCAATTACAAGTTCATAATGAACCCTGAAGTTACTGCCGGTCAATTCAGGGTATCACCCGGCCTGGTTCAGCCTTTTGTTGAAAATGCCATCTGGCATGGAGTAAGAGGCCTTGACTGGAGAAAGGGCAATGTAACTGTTACCTATTCCATTGAAAATGAAGCGTTAACCTGTACTGTCGAAGATGATGGTATTGGAAGAAAAAAGGCAGAAGCGATGAAGAGCAAAATAGATCAGAAAGTGTCAAAAGGTATTTCTATTGTTAATGAAAGACTGAATATCATAAATAAACTTCAGAAAAGTAATTACCAGATCATAATTTCTGATCTTTACCCCGAAAAAGAGGAAACCGGAACGAGAGTTATTATTGATATTCCCGTTAAAAAGAGTTAAAACCACGATCATGTTGAGAACGATTGTAATTGATGATGAAAAGCTTTCAAGGGAGGTAATTTGCAATTACCTTAAAGCGTACTGCAATGACATCGAGATTGTTGCAACAGCATCATCAGTAAAAACGGCCTATAAAACCATTATTAAGAACCATCCTGATTTTATTTTTCTGGATATAGAAATGGCTGATGGAAAAGGATTTGACCTTCTTATGATGTTCGAAAAAATAGATTTTAAGGTAATATTTGTTACCGCCTACTCAGAGTATGCGGTTAAAGCTTTCAGATTCAGCGCGGTGGATTATCTTCTTAAGCCCGTCAAAATTGATGAGCTGATTTCTGCAGTTGATAAGATCAAATCCCTTAAAGAACAGGTTCCAGCGATCGGAGCAATTTCTGAACTGATGAAAAACCTTAATAAAGAATCGGCACTGCCACGAACACTTGTCATTCCGCATTTAAAAGGATTTGATGTACTGAAAATCTCCGAAATTATAATGTGTATGGCCGATGGTTACTGCACAAACTTCTTTGTTACCGGCAACAGGAAATATACAAGTTCAAGGAACCTGAAGCATTTTAATGAAATGCTTGAAGAGCTGAATATTATAAGAGTACACCATTCATATCTCGTCAATCTGAACCATGTTCTCAGTTATAGCCGTCAGGGCGAAATCCTTCTTGCTGAAGGACATAAAGCTCACCTTGGAGATTCATACAAAAACTACTTCATAAAGATGTTTGGCGGAAAGTAGCATTGACTGCCATAAAAAATGTCCTCACTTTTGTTAACTGCTTTTTCCCATCTCAGAGATTCATAACTCGTTTGAAAGGCTTGTTTTGAATTACGATTTCCTTTTCATAATGATGCCCGATTCTTTTGTTATGGAAATTTATCAAACGCAGACTAATGTTTATCAAAATAGTGTAGCTTTTTCACCAACTTGTTACTAATTTTATAGGATATTATCAGCAACAGCAAACTCGTCAGATACATTTGTTAAAATGAAGAAATTCCTGGGCATTGCTTTTATATTATTTTCTGCCCTGGCAAAGATTCAGGGACAGACTCTTTCGGTTGCCCCATCCACCGTTTCTTTGACAGCTGTTGCCAGTGCCACAGGGACATTCAATATAACAGCTTCACTGACTACATGGAATATAACCGATGATGCAACCTGGCTCACCGTTTCTCCTTCAACCGGGATAACTGATGCTCTTATAACTGTTACTGCGGAAGCTAATCCTTCTGCATTATCCCGTTCGGCTATTGTTACTGTGACAGGTACTGGGGTATCTGACCAGACAGTGACCGTCACACAGGCAGGAGCTGCAGCTTCCCTCACTCTGTCAACAACAACAGTTTCTGTTAATGCCGCTGCAGGCTCCATAGGAACTTTCGGCATAACTTCCAACACTACATGGACTGTCGTCAGTAGTCAGACCTGGCTTACAGTTTCCTCTGGTAGCGGTTCTAATAATGCTACAATTACAGTTACGGCTGAAGTAAATTCTTCCTTGTCTTCCCGGACTGCTACAGTAACTGTAACTGGTAATGGGCTATCACCACAGACCGTGACCGTTACACAAGCCGGAGCTGCTGCGTACTTGAATCTATCAACGACAACTGTATCTGTTGCTGCAGCTTCAGGATCAACAGGAACATTTAACATAGCATCCAATACCTCATGGACTATCTCCGATAATCAAACCTGGCTAACTTTATCAATGGCAAACGGCTCAAATAATGGGACAATTACTGTTACAGCTACCGGGAATTCTTCGACATCAGTTCGCTCAGCAATTGTTACCATTTCAGGTTCAGGGGTATCTGACCAGACAGTGACCGTCACCCAGGCAGGATCTGCAGCTTACCTGAATCTGTCGACAACAACTGTATCTGTTGCTTACACTGCAGGCGCCACCGGAACATTCAGCATAACTTCTAATACTACATGGACTATTACAGATAATCAAACCTGGCTCACTTTATCAACAGCTGGCGGTTCTAACGATGCGACCATTACTGTTACAGCAACAGCGAATTCTTCCGCATCAACTCGTACGGCTACGGTTACAGTTTCAGGTACTGGTGTATCCACACAGACAGTAACTGTCACACAAGCCGGAATTCCGACTTATACAATAGGTTTAACTGTTAGTCCGGTTTCTTCCGGAACCACAACTGGAGCTGGAATATACAATGAAGGCACTTCAGTCACTATAACCTCAACACCGGCTTCAGGTTACCAGTTTGTGAACTGGACTGAAGGTGGTACATCTGTGTCAACAAATGCCAGCTATACATTTACTATCTCAGCAAACAGGACTCTGGTTGCTAACTTCAGTCTCTTGACCTATACCATAGCAACATCATCTAGTCCCGTATTAGGTGGAACTACAAGCGGAGGCGGATTGTACACCTATGGTGCAACCGCTACGGTAACTGCTACGCCGGCAACAGGTTATCAGTTTGTTAACTGGACCCAGGCCGGATCTGCAGTTTCAACTAGTGTTAGTTATTCCTTCCCAGTCTCAGCGAACAGGACCCTGGTAGCCAACTTCAGCCTCATATCCTATACTATTAGCACAACATCAAGCCCGACAGCAGGAGGTTCGACCAGCGGAGGTGGAACATTAAATTATGGAACTTCGGCGACTGTTACTGCGACTCCCGCAACCGGATATCAGTTTGTAAACTGGACAGAAGGAGGTTCTCCAGTATCAATAAGCACCAGTTATACTTTCACCGTAAACGCAAACAGATCCCTTCTCGCTAATTTCAGCCTGATCAACTATACTGTGAGCACTTCATCAAGCCCATCAGCTGGTGGAACAACAAGTGGAGCCGGAACCTACAGCTATGGCACTTCAGCAACTGTCGCCGCATCTCCTGCAACAGGATATCTTTTTGCTAACTGGACAGAAAGTGGCACAGTTGTTTCAACAAATGTCAGCTATACTTTTACTGTTACAGGAAACCGGTCAATTGTAGCTAATTACAATCTGATAACATTTACTGTCACTACGGCTTCCACTCCTTCAGCCGGAGGCACTACGGCTGGTGGAGGTACTTTTAATCCCGGGACATCAGCTACAGTTACCGCAACACCTGCATCAGGTTATCTGTTTGTAAGCTGGACTGAAGGAGGTACAGCAGTTTCAACAAACCCAAACTATACATTTCTGGTTTATGCCAACAGAGCTCTAGTTGCAACTTTTCAATCTATCAGCTATATTACAATAAATACTTTATCAAGCCCTTCCGGAGGAGGTACAACAAGCGGTGCAGGAACATTTCCCGCAAATTCACAAATAACGGTTCATGCAACTGCAGCTACAGGGTACAATTTTATAAACTGGACTGAAGGCGTTGCTGTGGTATCTGTAAGTGAGGGATATACATTCACCGTTACCTCAAACAGAACACTTGTTGCGAACTTCAGCCAGTTAAGTTACACTATTAGTACTTCCTCCAGCCCGTCCGGAGGTGGTTCGACCAGCGGAGGAGGATCCTACAATTACGGGAATGAAGTAACTGTTAATGCAACCCCTGCAGCCGGTTACCAGTTTGTAAACTGGACCCAGGGAGGTTCTTCAGTTTCAACCAATTCCAGCTATACTTTTACCGTGGGAGGGAACAGGACCCTAATCGCAAACTTCACCCTTATAAGTTATACTATAGGTACATCCTCAAGTCCTTCAGGTGGCGGTACAACAGGAGGAGGAGGAACATTTACCTACAATGACGAAGTCACAGTCATTGCAACACCAGCAGGAGGTTACAATTTTGTAAACTGGACCCTGGGAGGTTCAGTAGTTTCAACAAGTTCCAGCTATACTTTTACAGTGACATCAAGCAGGTCGTTTGTTGCAAATTTCAGCCAGGTTATATATACAGTCTCCACTTCATCAAGTCCTTCCGCAGGTGGTTCTGCTACCGGAGGAGGAAATTATAGCTCAGGTTCCTCTGCAACTGTAACTGCAAATCCGGCAACCGGATATCAGTTTGTCAACTGGACCCAGGGAGGTTCCCCTGTTTCAACAAGTGCCAGCTATACTTTCACGGTAACAGCAAGCAGGACCCTTGTTGCCAATTTTACACAGGCAAGCTATACCATCACAACCGCTTCAAACCCCTCAGCAGGAGGAGCAACAGCAGGAGGAGGAGGATTTAATCATGGTGCTTCAGTAACTGTCGTTGCGACGCCTGCCTCAGGTTACCAATTTACAAACTGGACAGAAGGCGGAACTGCAGTGTCAACGAATGCAAACTATGGTTTCACTGTAACCGCGAGCAGGAGCCTGCTGGCTAATTTCAGTCTTATCCCTAAAGTTCTTAACCTGACCGGCTCAGGCGGGACTGTCCTTCACAACAATGATATAATAACAATTGGAAGTTCCGATGCCGGTTCATTTCTGATCACTGTTGACGCAAATGCCGATTGGACAGTAAGTGAGAGTTCTTTATGGTTTAAAGCTGTAAAAGAAAGTAATACTTCCCTGAGAGTTACTTATATGGAAAACATCTCAGTAATTGACAAGACTGCCGTTCTGAAAGTCTTAACCACACTAAATGCAGAGATGCAGATCAATGTCCTGCAGAAGGCAAGGTTGTCCCAACTGGATATTTCTAAATCTGAGAGTATTAAACTCTATCCAAATCCAGCTTTTGATCATGCCTTTATTTATTTCAGGGATGAATTGAAGGGAAAACTGAGAATTTCAATAACCAGCATGCAGGGGAATCTAGTTCAGTCGAAAGTATTTACAGATATTGAAGCTGATCAGATAATTGAAATGGATATTGCCGGAATGAAAACCGGACAATACCTGATAAAGTTAAGGAATGAAACCGGCCAGAAGATTTTACAGATGATCAAGTACTAGAGTTCTGACAAATAATCTGGATTCAGGGTGTATCTGTATTATTTGGGACCATTAGCTATCTCGGACTCCTGAATTGTAATTGTTGAAGAGTAATCTGCACCAAGACCCAAAATGTCAGATTCAACTGAATTTTGTCCTTCGCCCCCAATAAATAGTCGCCACAATGGAGAACCTGTCTTTTGAGCCTCCAGGGAATAATAACCTGCGGCTTCAATTGTTTGAAGCGGAGTTCCAAAAAGGCGGAGAGTAATTTCAGGTCCTGAATAAATCTTCAGATCCGAGTTTTCTGTTATTTGTGGTGCAGAAAAATCATGACTTTCAGAGTTTATCAAAGGATCGGCCGACCACACTGAATTTTTATAATTCAATCCGGAGGTAATGGCTCTGTCCTGTCTTACTCCCGAAATCACAGCTCCTGATACAATCCCGTTAAATCCGCAATATATTTTAACTTCAGGTATAAAAACCAGGCTGTCAATAATAATCGGAGAATGAATAAATTCAGCTGCGACAAGCCTTTGTCCTCCGCTGAATGCCCCGTTTGAAGTGACAGTCAGTTCATCAACCTTGTTTAATGTTGTGACAACACTTATTTCATTAATCTTGTTCCCGTTTATTTTTATTGTCAGATCAATCTCAGGACTGATACCAATTGCGCCATTAAGTGTGACCAGTCTGGCACCATCCCTGAACAATTCAAAATTCTCAAGTGTTACCGCCAGTCCGTCGAAGGTTTTTCCCGGGCCTGTTACAAGGACTCCGTCCATTTTTGATTTGAGCGAAAAATTCTTTTCAAGC
>CAZCQC010000125.1:0-9148 GCA_964500155.1 uncultured Rikenellaceae bacterium
CCGGACTGCTCCCTGCTGTTTACATTTCGCGTTTTGCTCCCGGCCTCGTTCTGAAAGGAAAAAATCCGACAGAATCCGGATGGATAAGACTTCTGAAAAACTACCTTGTTGTTTTTCAGTTCACTGTCTCAATAATCTTAATTACAGGCACCATAATAATTTACCGCCAGGTAAATTTTATGCGCAATCACGACCTCGGATTTATTAAGGAAGGTTTAGTAGTCCTTGATGGGCCGAGAATACTCAGGGCAAATACGTATGAATCATACTTGAAATCCATCGAATCATTTAAGAATGAAATATCAGCATTATCAGGTGTAAGCAACATAACTGCCTCATCAAATGTTCCCGGTACCGAGATTAAAAATTCCCGTGTTTTCGGGATTCCCGTGGAGGGTCGTAACACAGAAAAGAGGATTGATGTATATTATATTGATAACCATTTTTTTGATACTTACGGCCTGACTTTGCGGGCAGGGGAAAATTACCAGGCATCAATTGAAGAGGAATCGAATAAAATTATAATAAATGAATCTGCGCTTCCCTATTTTGGTTTTGGAGAACCGGTAAGCACTATTGGAAAAATCCTGAGGGGAGGCAAACAGGAGCTCAAAATAAAAGCCATAACAAATGATTTTAATCAGCAATCGCTCAAGCAATTACCCAGTCCGATCGCATTTTTCAATCAGCCAGCAAATACTTATTATACAATCAAAGTCAATATGACAGGGATAGAACATCTTTTACCTGAATTGGAGAAGATATGGATTTCACATTACCCCGGAAATCCATTTGACTATTTTTTTCTTGACGATTTTTACAATAAACAGTACGATGCAGACCAACGTTTCAGCGGATTGTTCCTGGCGAGTTCAATACTGGCAATAATTATTGCATGCCTGGGGTTGTCGGGATTATCAGCTTATTCCATTTCGCGACGTACGAAGGAGGTTGGAATCAGGAAAACAAATGGTGCCAGGATTCTTCAGGTTTTGATCCTGTTGAACAAAGATTTCATGAAATGGGTCGGGATTGCGTTTGTATTAGCTGTTCCGGTCGCCTGGTTTATTATGAATAAATGGCTTGAGAACTACGCTTACAGGGTAGAGCTCAGCTGGTGGATTTTTGCAATTGCCGGGGTTATTGCCCTTGTCATAGCTTTGATTACCGTCAGCTGGCAGAGCTGGAGGGCGGCGTCAAGGAATCCCGTCGAAGCATTAAGATATGAATAAGCAACCCCCTCTCTCCGCCAACCGGCGGAGATCTCCCCCCGAGGGGGAGAAAATCCATTTACATCCACTGGATTTCATTTCCCCCCGCCGGGGGGAATTAAAAGGGGGTTAATTATCTGGAAGAAGCGCCTTTGGGCACATACGAAATTGGTTCATTGTTTTCCGGAATGATATTCCTGTAATGCTCAAACCTTTCGAGGATCTCACTTACAAATGCAACCGATTCCTTCCCTTTGAAATAGCCGTATTTTACAACAATGTCGTTATAATACTGAGGTTCCGATTTTTTCATTATCCATACTGCTACATTTCCATCCCATTTATGAGGATCCATTCCGTTTTTTTCAGCGAGCTTCATAGCATCCAGAACGTGGCCTGGTCCGGCATTATAAGATGCAAGGATAAATTTCGTCCGTTCATTGTCATCTGGGATCATGGGATCGAAAATGTTATAGAGCCAGTTAATGAACTTTGCTCCTGCCTTAATGTTGTTTTCAGGAGATAAAGTGATATCGATACCAAAATTTTTTCCTGTTTCAGGCATTACCTGCATAAGACCATAAGCTCCAACCCTTGATATAACGTCAGGCATGAACCTTGATTCCTGGCATATCAGGGAGGCCAAAAGACGCCAGTCCCAGTGAATTGTCGCACTGTATTTCTTTATCAGATCATCCCATTGTGATACCTTTCCGGTAGTCAGAGCATAATAATTACTTTTCACTATAGCACTTGAACGGGAGTTTTTGAAGTATTTGGAGTAAAGAATGGCAAAGGTCTGAGTCGTTTTGAAATTTATGATCCATTGATCAAGTTCCTTCTTAAGCTGTTCTGAATTGGTTTTCCTTATTCCCCAGGCGAGGTTCTGGGGATTGTTTAACTGAGTTGCAACATCTATTTCCGGGAAATATGTGGCATTTACTGCCGCAAGATTTTCATCGCAAACAGCATAGCTTATCTCACCTTTGTCGACAAGTTCAATAAGGGCTTCTGCTTCAAAAGGGACCTCGATAATGGTTACAGGCAGGCCTATCTCCTTTGAGAGCTGGCTGAGAAGCCCGGTATGAGATGAGCCCTTCTGTACATAAATGCTCTTGTTTGCCAAGTCGGAATGTTTGCGTATCATTTTGCTTTCAAAGGCAGAAAATGACATTTTTTGCCATTTGTGGGGTTTTCGCTGAACAAGAACCTGCCTTGTACTGTCGATTGGCTCTGTGAATCGGATCTCATCTTTTCTGGATGGTGTAACTGTCAGGCCCATGGCAAGGAGATCAACCTGGCCCTCTTTAAGCATCCTGAAAGCATTTTCTATACTGTTTTCCGAAACAATCTCAATATCAATGCCAAGGTGATCTGAAAAGGCTTTCAGAAGCTCATAATGAAATCCCATCGGCTCACCCTTGTAAAGGAAATAGTTCGTTGAGTTGAAATCCGTGACAGCAACAAGTTTTCCTCTTGCCATAATTGAATCCAGATCAAATGCAGCTGAATCTTTATTGTCCTTGTTGGTTGGATTTTGGGAACATGAAAAAAACAGAGTCCCGGATATTGTCAGAAGAATAAGTAACTTTTTAATCAAAAAGAATTGTTTTTGTTAACCTTTAACTTATTTGTATCGGGCAAAGATACAACAAATTTTTCAATCATAAAAAGTCCATGCGAGGCCATACCGTAACATTCTGATATTCATGGGATATGTTGGAACCTGATAGTAATCGTAACCCATAAATCCCGAGTTGATATGATCGAACATAACGAAGATCCTTGTTCGCCTCAGCTTGAGATTAATGAAGACATTTATAAATGGATAATTGCCTGTTTGTACCTTATCCTGCCTGTAGAACCTTCCTGTAGCCGGCATATAGGAATACGGGTAGTATGTGGTATGATACAGCACTTCAGCTCCAATCTGTGTATTAAGCTGGCCGTCTGTCTTCTTAAAATTAAAAAGATGCTCGAAATAGCCGGTCGCCCTTACAGTGGCAAGAGGAAGGTCAAGCACCTCCGCATTACTGCTCTTTTGAATAAGCAGATCGGTGTTCAGGTGGAATTTCCACGCCCTGAGGTCTTTTCTCACCAGGAGTGACGCGACTGAAAGGCCTCCGGTATGCTGGGAAGGCAGTGCCAGTGTATCGAAAGAGGTATAATTGTCAATTATGGCATAATTGAACCTTAATTCCATTTTACGGGCAGGATAGGAAAAGCTGGTACCAAGGTCAATCCGGAATTCCTTGCTCATATTATTCTGCCATTCAAAATGGTTGCTTCCCCAACGCTCATACCAGAAAGACGGTTGCTGATTCGTTACCGAGCCATTGATCTTCCACGAAGCAACTCCCTTCTTCCAGCCGAACGACTTGGAAATGACTCCGTTAAGATTGAAATCGCCGAACCTGTAACCGGTCAGGAACAGTTCACCTGTTGCCATCCAGTAGAATTTGTCTCCGATATTGTTATAAAGTTTACCTACCAGGACATTGTTATGTTTCCGCCATTGAGAGGTATCAGCAAGAAGAGTATCGTGAGTCGGGACTATCTGGCTGTATTTAAATAATTCATTTCTGATCCCTACACCTCCTCCCAATCTGAATTTGCGGGTTTCATCCGTTGTAAAATCAAATCTGATTGTGTTTTTGATACTCCGTGCATACAGTGAGTCGAAAGTCTGAGTTGAATCAGTATAAACAGAAGTATAAAATCCTGAAAGGGGATTATCATCAGAATATGTCCGTCTGTTTCCATCGAGAATAAAGATGTGTGAGAATATGCCGCTCAGCTTAAAGGATTTGGGATCCCTGACTTTTGTACTGTCTTTCTTATCAGGAATTCTGCCTCCGACTGTGTAGCGCTGTACAAGCATCAGGTTCCTGTTTTTCAGGTAGCTTTGAGCTTTATCAAGGCCGCCCAGGTTGACTGCAACATTCTTTGGGTCAAGCGACTCAAGCTGGTTTTTGTCTTCAATGCCACCGTTCTCATTTGTGGTAAGATTATTCAATCCGGCTGCAAAATAGGATTTATATCTGTCTCCACGGTATGAGCCGTAAAAAGCAAAGTCCTTGTCATCTGCCCGCTGGTAACTGTACTGTCCAAGGTTATAAACAATGTCATAGACGAGTCCGAAGTTCAGCTTCCTGTTTACGTTCTGGGAATGCCTGATCCTGAAAGTCTGTTCGGCTATTTCACGTGTCCCTCCCAAGGTCCATACAAGCTCAGTGAATGGGATCTGCGTATTCATAAAGGTATACTTTTCGGGCTGGTACATCAGGGGATAGTAATAATTGTACAGGAATTTATCCGGATCGGTCACCCTGTCAAAAAAGTTGAACTGGTAGAATGGAAGACCATAGCTGCCCAGAGTGGCATTCAGAGGAGAAACCTTGTCAGCCAGCCTGTACTGGTGAAACAGGGAAAAAACAGTGTCAAATGGTATTTTGACCTCTTCGGTGAGATCTGGTGAGAGGATCCACTGTTCAATGATCTTCGGTTTGATTGTATCCTGCTTTTGGGCATATATACCCGACGAAAAGCCAATTAGAAGTAATATTGCAATATTTCGCCCCATCAGCGACAAATATAGGAAAAATCCCGATAGTATTACGCCCCTGTGGGGCTTACAGATTGGTGGGATATCGCTATACGGGGTGATGCCCCTTAATAGAATATTATGTCCCTACGGGCCAACAGGTTCTACAAGGCCATAGGCCTCTGATATGTTCAGGATGGGCGAAGCCCGTCCGAAGTAAGGACAACTATCTAAGAAAGCCCCGTATGGGGAGTAATAACTCGTCCCTAATCAACATTATCGTTCAGATAAGCATTATTCTCCCTCAGTACTGGTTCCTCATCATCGCCGGTCGAAAGCGTGAATTTTGACACTTTGCTGTCATTATCCTTTTCCTTTGGCCCTATTGACATATTTCTCCTGACATAAGCAGGAACATCCTCAAAAGCTTCAATATTCTCTTTAATGATCTTGTTTGAGAGGCCCTCCTTTTTGAAGAAATTCTGCATATGCTTCACTTTCTGAAGGGTTGTTTTGGGATCTTCCTTTCCATCCATATCATTCTGGAGCTTCATTCCTCTGAGCTCCGTTATTTCATCAAGGCTTTCCAGATTAAAATCAAGCTGACCCTGTATCTCTTCATCAAGATCAGATATTAACGATTTTGAAGATTTCTGGTGGACGGAAAATGAATCATCCCCTTTATCCGGAATTACATGAGAGGGAACAGGATTTTCAGGTGTAAGCAATTCAACTTTCCTTGGCTTTGGTTTCTTGTAAGGCGTCAGGATGCTGTTTGAAGGAAATCCTGTGGCAATAACTGTAACACTTATATTTTCCCCAAGGTTTGCATCTTGCGATAATCCTCTGATTATAAGGGCATCTTCCGATGATTTCTCATACATATAATCGGTTATCTGGCCCAGTTCATCCATGGTAAGCTCATTGGATCCGGTACCCGAAGTGATGTTTACAAGTATACTTTTTGCTCCCGTGATATCATTTGAATTCAGAAGCGGGGATGAGAGTGCATTTTCTATAGCTTTCAGAGCCCTATCTTCTCCTGAAGCCGAGCCCATTCCCATGATAGCCACTCCTGAATCTTTCATTACTGTCTCCACATCGGCAAAATCTACATTAATATAGCCGGTCACAGTAATAATTTCAGCAATTCCCTTGACGGCAGTGGTGAGTATATCATCAGCCTTTGCAAATGCAGTTGAGACACCCTGGTCCCCATGGATCTCCCTCAGTTTTTCATTATTTATTACAAGAAGCGAATCAACAAATTCGCTAAGCTGAGTAATTCCTTCAATAGCATAACTGATCCTGACTTTCCCTTCTGACTTGAAAGGGATTGTTACCACGGCAATTGTAAGCAATCCCGCATCCTTACATGCCTTTGCAATCACAGGGATTGCACCGGTGCCTGTGCCTCCTCCCATTCCGGTTGTCAGGAATACCATCTTTGTATTACCAGAAATGGCATCCATCACTTCCTTTATATTCTCTATGGCAGCCTGACGCCCTACCTCTGGCTTGCTTCCGGCTCCACGGCCTTCCGTTATCGATGCTCCCAGCTGCACTTTTACAGGCACAGGGCTCCGTGTCAGGGCCTGATGGTCGGTATTGCAAACCACAAAGTTTACATCCTTTATGCCTTTTTCATACATATGATTTACAGCATTGTTGCCGCCCCCGCCAATTCCGACAACTTTTATAATTGATGATCTTTCGACCGGCAGGTCAAAACTCATTATATCATCTGTCATTGTATAAGTATTTATTTGTTTATGAACAGTATTCTTCATGCAGATACCATATTTGCAGTTAGTTGATTTTCTGTTCTTCTACCTCAAACATTTTTGAGATCATAAGCTTGATCTTCTCTGTAATAGGTACTTTGTCATTGGTCAGATTTTCGGGTTCAGCTTCCGGTTCTTCCTGAACGGGGGTTTCGACTTTTTCGATAACAGGTTTTCTTACCCTGATATAATCTTCTTTTGTTCCGGCCTGAAATGACTTTTTGTAAGTCTCAAGGTGTTCAAATCCCCTGATTATAAGACCTACAGCTGTAGCATACATGGGTTGATTTATCTCATCACGCCCATTGCCTGCCAGATGCTCGTTCGGATAACCGATCCTTACATCCATTGCGGTCTTAAAATTCATGAGTTGTGGCAGGTGCTTAAGCATAGCTCCTCCACCGGTTATAACCATGCCTGCCGCAAGCTTATCGGCATACCCCGAATTCTGTATCTCAAAATTCACTATATCAATAATTTCTTCCATCCTCCATTGTATGATACCTGCCAGGCTTCTGAAAGAGATCTCCTTGGGATTCCGGCCGCTTATTCCCGGAATAGCAACCACTTTGTCTTCGGGAGCTATATCACGTAGAGCCGAACCATATTGGATCTTAAGCTGCTCAGCGTGCCGTTCGAGTATTGCGCATCCTTCCTTGATATCTTTTGTGATGACATTCCCACCGAACGGGATCACGGCAGTGTGCCTGATAATATTGTCATAATATACAGCCAGGTCAGTGGTACCGCCACCAATATCGACAAGCACTACCCCTGCCTCTTTTTCATCGTCTGTGAGAACAGCATCCGCCGATGCAAGAGGCTCGAGGACCAGATCTTTGAGGTTCAGGTCGGCTCGCTGTATACACCTTTCAATGTTCTTTGCCGCAGCAACCCGCCCAATTACGATATGGAAATTTGCCTCAAGCTGATGACCGCAGATTCCAATCGGGTTCTTTATTCCGGGCTCATTATCGATGATGAATACCTGAGGGATCACATGGATTATCTCCTCCCCCATTTCAACGTGGATCTTATACATGTCCTCTATCAGCCGGAAGACTTCCTCCTTTTTTATTTCATCATCGAAATTATCGCGCATTTTGGATCCGCGGGTTTTAATGCTTCTTATGTGCTGACCCGCAATGCCAACAAAGACTTCAGAAAACACTATGCCTGATAATTTCTGGACATCATCAACTGTCGCCTGAATGGCATTTACCGTTTCCTCTATATTCTGAACAACTCCTCTTCTGACACCTGTTGAGGGAGCCTTGCTGATCCCGAGAATTTCTATTTTACCATTCTCGTTTTTTTTGCCGACAATAGCCACAATTTTTGTGGTTCCAATGTCGATCGCTGCTACATACTGTTCCTTTTTGCTCATAGTCTGAAATATGGTTTTTCTTTTTATCTCCTCCTGCAAACGATCTGGTCCTTAAATGCCAGATTTATTGTTGAATATTTATTCCATCCCACTTCGGGAAGAACTTTGTCATAGAATACTTCAAGGTTGGTTAGCTTCCCTTCAAAATCTTCGGCATTTCCAAGACGAATTGTATGATTTCCAACTCTCGGTATAAGGTCTATCTCATCACTGTTGTTAACAAAGATCTGATCAATCTGGGCCGACCAGAAATCATCACTGTTAATATGTTTCACCAGGTAAAAAATGTCCTTAAGGATTGAGTTTTTAATACTGGTATCCAGGATACTTACCCCGCTCAGCATTGCCTGACTTATATTTATGTTCCCTCCGACAATATGTAGCCTGGGGGAATAAAGATTTCTTCTCCTGATAACAACTCCTTCTTCATCAATATAATAATCGCCTCCATTGTTAGGAATCACACGCATTATTGGAGTGCGCTGATCACCAATTATGTGAAGAGTGCCGTCGATCGACATGAAGACTTCGGCACTCTTAAGCTCCCTGTATGCACTCATGGTATTTTCAATCTCATCCATTTTGATATCCTTCAAAGCTCTGCCGATTATATTTCCGTTGTTTTTCAAAATGGTATTCTGAATGTCTCTTTTTGTAACAAAATGATAGTCCGATGAATCTGTAATTGTGATCTCAATCTTTTTACATGGTTTTGAATTGTACCTGTAGGAATAGTAAACAGGCATTATCACAAGGTATAAAGCCGGTATAAGCAATAATATCCTTAATATCCTGCTCATAGTCCTCTGCTGTTTTTAAGCTTTTCTTCAATCGGACCTGCAAGCCTGTCAATATCGCCGGCCCCGATAGTTAAAAGGACGTCGATCTGTCCGGCATCAAGCTTTCCAGTCACCTCGTCAGCATTCATCATCCTCTTCCTCACCGATTTCATCCTGTGGAAGATCATTTCAGAACTTACACCTGGAATCGGTTTTTCCCGTGCCGGATAGATTGGAAGGAGAATAGCTTCATCAAGTTCATCCAGAATTGCTGCAAAACCATCGGCATGATCACGTGTCCTTGAATAAAGATGGGGCTGGAATATTCCTGTGATTTTTCTTCCGGTAAAAAATTCCCTGACTGATGTTATGCATGCCCTGATCTCTTCGGGATGATGTGCATAGTCGTCAATATATGCAAGCCCCGGCAGATTGACCCTGAT
>CAZCQC010000126.1:0-7972 GCA_964500155.1 uncultured Rikenellaceae bacterium
CACAGATCACTCCCTACAAACTGGCTCCTTCAAAGGGGGATCAATGATGTAAGTCCCTCGCCTTCAGGAGAGGGATTTAGGGTGAGGTCATTGCAGCAGTGTCACATTCCCCACAATCTTGAACGGCTTGCCGTCGGCATACTTCCCTTCGACATACCATACATATACTCCCTGTTGGCACAGCTTACCCTTGTAGTAACCGTTCCAGGGTACATTTATATCATTGCTCTGGAAGATAAGCACTCCTAGTCGGTTGAAGATCTGAAGCTTGTATTTCAGTACCTTCTGACGTATCGGCGGATAGAAGAACTGATCAGCTTCGACTCCTCCTGTCGGCAGATCGGTTCTTTCGATCGGACCTGTCTTATTTGGTATGAATACCGTTGAGAACCTTATCTCGCCAACAGGCTCGACTGTTACTGCCGGCGAAAGTGTAAATTGATCCGAACACCCATTGCTCGAGTAAGCCCACAATGTGATATCAAATACACCTTCCTCCATATACCTGTGGAAAGGCTCCTTGAGCTTCGAAGTATCGCCGTCGCCGAAGTCCCACAGGTATGATGTGGCGCCCTGGCTCAGGTTAAAGCATCTGATCCTTTCATCGTTCACATAAACCATCGGCGGGGTGACCTCAAAATAAGCCTTTGGTGAAGCATATGCATTTACAACCTGTGTTTTCATTGAGGTTCCGCCCGGACCCGTAACAACAAGCTCGATCCTGTGAGTTCCAGGTGTGAAATAGGTATATGTCGGATTCTTGGCTGTTGAATGACTTCCGTCACCGAAATCCCACTGGTAAGTTGTCCCCGGAACATCAGCATTCAATGATGTATTATTAATACTGACAAACAACGGGGAACATCCTGATGGTATTGAATCGAAGTTCGCAACCGGTGCGGGAGGTACAACGCTCACACTGTGTTTAACACTGTCTGAACAGTTTGCATTGTTTGCAATAAGTGTTACCGAAAAGGTTCCGACATTCGTATAACTGTGAACCGGATTCATAGCGGTTGATGTAGTATTGTCACCGAACTTCCAGAACCAGTTCCAGGTACCCGGATTCGTAGTATTCGTGAATGTTACCGGGTTACCTGCTGCATTAAACACCTGTGTCAAAGGAACCGCTGTGAACTGCGGGATAGGAACAGGCATTACGGTAATATCAAACGTTTTTATATCAATACAGTTATAGAACGACGTTGTTGTAAGCTTCACTGTATGAACAACAGGAGCTCCTGTGAGGTTGGTGTACAGGTGGGCTGATATATTTGTAGCATAACCTGATGCACCATCACCGTACTCCCAGAAATACCTGGTTGCTCCCGGTAAAGCTGTGAAGGTGATCGAATTGCCGCTGCAGATTACCTGAACATACGGTGAGAAGGTTGCATCAACTGCCGGGTAAACTGTTATTGTTGAAGTAAATTCAGCAAAGCAGCCGCCTGTCGATCTTACCCTGAGTTTAACATTATAATATGCTATTGAACCTGGTAAGCTGTTAACAAAAGTATGAACCGGGTTTGCATTGAGGGAATCGAGAGGCGATCCATCACCGAAGTTCCACCACCATTTTGAAAGACCGGTCATGTCCTTGCTGAAATTGACAGTAAGCGGTGTACATCCGTAATCAGCATCCTGGGTGAACTGGGCTGAAGGACTGTCGACTGTTACGGCAAGATCATCATTAGATGTACATCCTCTGCTATCGGTTACCCTGTAATTCAGGTTATAGGTACCGGTGATAAGTGAGTTGAAGGTCGGTGACTGAACAGTGTAACTATTCAGAGGACCCACATCTCCCGTCCAGCGGTGCTGTGAATAAATACCTGAACCCCCTGTCGGATTACCATTTATTACTATCGGTACACCTCCGCAGGCTGCTATCGGATCGATTGCGCTGAAATCAACAACAGGATTGGCATTAACAGTCAGAGTTGCAGGATTGGTATACGTGGTCGTGCAGACGGAGATCAGGGCCAGCCTGTACTGGTTGTTGTTAAATGCAACCGGTGCATTCATTATTGCAAGCTGTTGTGTGTTTGTTCCGATATAGACAGCATTATCCGTAAGGTTTGTCCATACACCACCTGAGAACACCTGCCACTGAAGCGAAACATATCCTGTACCGTTTCCGAGGAAGGATGTTGAACCGTTTTCACAGATCGTTTTTGCAACAGGTTGCAGCGTTACCGCCGGAGGATTGATAACTCTCAGAACTGCAAAGTTTGTGCTGACAGGAACCCCGCAGATCCCCGATGCCACAGCTCTGAAGACCCAGTTGTTATGCGTTGCCTGTGCATTGGTTATTGTAAGTGTCCTTGTAGTTGAACCACTGAAGTTTGCATCATCAACTGAAAGGACAAACCCGGAGCCTTTATTCACATACCACTGCCATGCAATATTGGTGCCTGTTGCATCAGCTTCCATAATTGCATTCTGGCCAAGACAAACCGTTGAATCTATCGGATGCAGGTTTATTTCGGGAGCTGTGTTGACCGTGAATGTTGCATCAGCTGAAGTTACGTTTGTTCCGCATCCTGAAACCACGACATGATAAACATAGCCGTTCATTGTTCTGACTGTATTGAATATCTGCAACGTTGGAGTCAATGCTCCAAAATAAGTACCCCCGTCAACAACGGCATTGAAGCCTGATCCCTGGTTGACAAACCACTGGTATGTCAGGTTAGTGCCGGTTGCAGTTACCCTGAAGCTTGCTAGTGTGAACTCGCACACTGCAGGTGAAGGCGTAAATGACGTTATAGCCGGCAGATTGCTGACAATAACAGTCGCTGTCCCATTCAGATTAGGTGAAGGAGCCACAACTTCACAGTTGTTTGCATCTCTTACCCTTATAAGGCTGTATGCGGTTGTCACAGCTGGTGTCACAACAATGTCGGCACCGCTGACGTAATTATTTATAATTCCATGATTTGCAATTTCAACAGTGAACGGACCTGTGCCAGCCAGCATATTGACCCTGATCACTGAGCTTAGTCCCGGGCATATAGTTTCACCGCCGGTAAGAAATGCAACCGGACGCGGATTCACCAGGATCTGGACTACATTGCTGTAAACAGGCATGCAGGTACCTGAAGTAACCATTCTCCTGTAATAGAGAGTGTATGTTGCACCTGCCGGAGGGGTATACTGATTCAGAGTTGCTCCTGCAATATTTATAAACGGTCCTCCGATGTTCGTTGATGACTGCCACTGGTAGACATAAACCGCCGGACCGCCGTTGGGAGATGAGGTTTCAGTAAGAATTGCAGGATTATCTCCGTAGCAAACAACCTGATCGGCTGCTATTGTTCCCGGATTAAGCACGGCCGGCTGGGTTATATTGATTGTTGCCTGTGCCGAGCATCCGCTGAAATCGACAACACTTACAGTAATAGAACCTGCTCCCGCGTTGAAGAATGTCTGGGAATTGAATCCGGGAGCAGCAATCGTTCCGCCTGTAGTGTTTGAAACAATAACAAAGGAGTAAGGCATTGTTCCGCCTGAGGCATAAAATGTGCCCATTCCGTCCATATCTCCAAAGCAGTCGAGAAGAACATTTCCTGTTGAAGACATTGTAAGAGTGATCGGTTCAGTGATCAGCAGGTTTGGATAGAGAATTACCGAGCATGATGTATGTGCCGCGTCTCTTATCCTGATATCATAAGAACCAGGTGCAAGGTTTATAAAGTTGCCTGATGCCTGCCATGAGGTGCCTCCGTTTATGGAATATTCATAAGTCCCATAGCCACCTGATGGAGAAGTGATGCTTATTGTACCATCATTGTCGCCATTGCACGAGACATCCGTTTTGGCTATCGTCGCCGAAAGCATTGCCGGCTGGGTTATAATATATGCATTGTTCAGGACAATCAGACAGCCTGTATGAGCAGCATCCCTTATAAGGATATTGTACGATCCCGGGGTAAGGCCAGTAAAGTTTCCTGTTGCCTGCCACGAACCGCCACCGTTTATGCTGTACTCATAAGTGCCGTAACCACCCGTTGCACCGCTTATTGTAATTGTCCCATCGTTGCCTCCGAAACATGATACATTTGTGCTCGCAATGGTTGCTGAAAGAACCGGAGGCTGGATTATAACCAGTGCCGGATTGAGAATAACAACACAGGTGATATTAGCGGCATCCCTGATCCTGACATTATAGGATCCCGGAGCAAGGTTGGTGAAGTTGCCGAAGCCCTGCCATGTGGTACCACCATTGACCGAATATTGATATGTCCCGTATCCTCCTGATGGACCAGAAATCTCAATGCGTCCGTCGTTAGAGCCGTTACATGTAACGGCTGTACCAGTTACCGTTGCAGCCAGGACAGCTGGCTCGGTTATCACCAGTGCAGGATTCAGAACGACCACACAGGCTGTCTGGGCAGCATCACGTATCTGTACATTATAGCTTCCAGGAGTAAGGGCTGTGAAACTGCCTGATGCCTGCCATGATGTTCCGCCTGTGATACTGTACTGGTAAGTACCATAGCCTCCCATCGGGGATGTAATGGTTATTGTCCCGTCATTTGCACCGTTGCATGTTACATTTGTCCTTGAAACATTGGCAGTCAGAACAGGCGGTTCACTTATCCTCAATGACCCATTAAGAATAACAATACACACTGGATGGGCTGCATCGCGGATCTGAACATTATAGAATCCGGGGGCGAGGGCAGTAAAGCTGCCTCCAGCCTGCCAGTTTGTTCCTCCGTTAATTGTGTATTCGTAGGTACCATAACCACCTGTCGCGCCTGAAATTTCAATTTGGCCGTCGTTAGCGCCATTACATGTAACGGCGGAACTGCTAACAGCAGCAGCCAGCTTTGTCGGCTGGGTTATGACCAGCGCAGGATTCAGAACGATTTCACATGTTGGATGTGCTGCATCCCTTATCCTTACATTATATGTTCCCGAAGCCAGGAAGTTGAATATACCCGAGGTCTGCCATGAGGTTCCTCCGTTGATAGTATATGCGTAGGTTCCATATCCTCCGAGAGGATTGGTAATATTAATTGATCCGTCATTTGCACCGTTACAGGTGATATTTGTACCTGTAGCGACAGCACTCAGTGCTGCCGGTTCACTAATTATAACAGCAGGCAGGACTGCCACACAGGAGATGTTTGCCCTGTCTCTGATACGAACATCATAAGAACCCGGAGCCAGCGATGAGAATGTTCCTGTAAGCTGCCATGTTACTCCTCCGTTGTTGCTGTATTCGAAAGTACCCGATCCTCCGGTTGGAGAAGTAATGCTTATAATCCCGTTATTGGCACCGAAACAGGTCACATCGGTTGAGGTAACAACAGCATTCAGAATTGCCGGTTCGGTTATGGTCAGTTGCGGGTTCAATATAACAGAGCATCCTGTATACAGAGCATCTCTCAACCTAATATCGTATGTTGCGGGTTGCAGGTTAGGAAAAGTACCTGAAGCCTGCCAGACGGTTCCACCGTTAATGCTGTATTCATAGGTGCCATAACCTCCTGTTGGGTTGGTTATAGTAATGATCCCGTCGTTAGCGCCATTGCATTTCACCATGGTTGGTGTCACAACTGCATTTAAAACTGCAGGCTGAGTGATCTGAAGCGCATTATCCAGGACAATAATACATGAGATATTGGCCGCGTCGCGAATCCGGACATTGTAATTTCCGGGAGCAAGTGCGGTAAAAGTACCTGATGCCTGCCACGATCCTCCTCCGTTGATACTGTATTCGTAAGTGCCAGAACCGCCTGTAGGATTTGTGATTTCTATGCGGCCGTCTGTAGAGCCGTAACATGTTACGGCTGTACTACCAACCGTTGCAGAAAGTACTGCCGGCTGGGTGATTACCAATGCCGGATTGAGGATAATGAAGCATCCCGTATATGCAGCATCCCTGATCCTTACATTATAAGTACCCGGAGCAAGGTTGCTGAAATTATTGAGACCTGACCAGTTTGTCCCTCCGTTTATCGTATATTCATATGTTCCATATCCTCCTGCAGCACCTGTAATAGTTATAATCCCGTTATTGGCGCCGAAGCAGGTAACATTCGTGCCTGTAGCAGCAGCACTCAGTGCTGCTGGTTCCGTAATTACAAGGCCTGGATTCAATATTATAACACAACTGATATGTGCGGCATCCCTTATTCTTACATCATAGGTGCCGGGTGCGAGGTTGTTGAAGGTGCCGGGTGCCTGCCAGGAGGCACCTCCTGAAACACTGTATTCATAGGTACCATAACCTCCTGTTGCACCTGAAATGGTAATTCTGCCGTCGTTTGCGCCGTTACATGTTATATTGACGCTGGTCACATTGGCTGAAAGTGCCGGTGGTTCTGTTATCCTGAGTGAACCATTGAGTGTGACCACGCAGGTTATATGAGCTGCATCCCTTATCTGGACATTATAGAAGCCAGGGGCAAGTGCAGTAAAGTTACCTGATACCTGCCAGTTGACGCCTCCGTCAATGCTGTATTCATAGGTACCATATCCGCCTGTCGCGCCTGAAATTTCAATTTGGCCGTCGTTAGCGCCGTTACATGTAACGGCGGTACTACTAACAGCAGCAGCAAGCTTTGTCGGCTGTGTTATAACCAGTGCAGGATTCAGAACGACCTCGCATGTAGTATAAGCTGCATCTCTTATCCTTACATTATAGGTGCCCGGGGCCAGGTTGATGAATGAACCGGTTGTCTGCCATGAGGCCCCGCCATTTATCGTATATGCATACGTGCCATAACCGCCAAGCGGATTTGTAATAGTTATTGTGCCGTCATTTGCACCATTGCATGTTACATTTGAACCTGTAGCGACAGCACTCAGTGCTGTCGGTTCACTAATTACAACAGCAGGCAGAACTACCACACAGGTTATGTGTGCCCTGTCTCTTATTCGAACATCATAGGTTCCGGGAGCAAGCGAAGAGAAAGTCCCCGTTAACTGCCACGTACCTCCCCCGTTGTGGCTGTATTCATATGTTCCATAGCCGCCTGTAGGAGAAGTAATATTTATTATACCGTTGTTGGCTCCGAAACAGGTTATATCAGTTGAAGCCACTACAGCACTCAGTATTGCGGGTTCGGTTATGGTCAGCGGGTTCAATATAACAGAGCATCCGGTAAATAGAGCATCTCTCAACCTTATATCGTACGTTGAGGGTTGCAGGTTGGTAAAAGAACCAGATGACTGCCATGTCGATCCGCCATCATTACTGTATTCATAAGTCCCATAGCCTCCGAGAGGATTTGTGATAGTAATTATACCGTCGTTAGCACCAAAGCAGGTGATCATAGATGACGTAACGGTAGCCCTCAGAATTGCAGGCTGGGTAATGACAAGTGCATTGTCAAGTACTATTACACAACCCGGATGAGCTGCATCCCTGATCTGGACATTATACGTGCCCGGACCAAGTCCTGTAAAGCTTCCTGATGCCTGCCATGCCCCTCCGCCATTGACTGTATATTCATAAGTGCCAGAACCGCCTAAAGGATTTGTAATTTCTATGCGGCCGTCTGTAGAGCCGTAACATGTTACGGCTGTACTACCAACAGTTGCAGAAAGTACTGCCGGCTGGGTGATTACCAATGCTGGATTGAGGATAATAAAGCATCCTGTATATGCAGCATCCCTCATCCTGACATCGGATGTTCCAGGAGCAAGGCTGGTGAAGTTACCTATGGCTGACCATGTGGTACCGCCATTGACACTATATTGATAGGTACCCCATCCGCCGGCAGGATTTGAAACTGCAATTGTGCCATTATTTGCACCGAAGCATGTTACATTGGTACTTGTGACAGTTGCACTGAGTGCTGCAGGTCCGGTTATAACAAGTGCACCATTAAGAATAATTATACATGCCGGATTGGCTGCATCCCTGATCTGAACATTATAGGTCGCAGGTATAAGATTTATATAAGTACCCGATGCCTGCCATGTTGACCCGCCATTAATACTATATTCATAAGTT
>CAZCQC010000127.1:0-4910 GCA_964500155.1 uncultured Rikenellaceae bacterium
TCTTTGACAAATTCAACTCATACGGGATAGATTATGACTATATCGGTCAGTCATATTACCCATGGTGGCATGGTAGTCTTCTTAACCTCCGTGAGAATATGATCTTTATGTCTGAAACATATAAGAAACCTATAATTCTAGTAGAAGTTGCCTATTGCTCTTCACCAACGGAATACAGGAAAAAACCTGCTCCTTACCCTGAGACCCCTGAAGGACAAAAGGAGTTTCTTGATGAGGTTAATAAGGTTGTTTTGAGTACACCCTATAATCTGGGTGCCGGTATTTTCTGGTGGGAACCCGCAACAACTTCAGGAGGGATTGGAACACGCGACTTTTTCGATGAGAAAGGTAATGTACTTCCGGTGATAACAGTGTTCGATAAATATACGAGGCATTAATTCCCCTTTGCTGGCGCGGATTTGGCTTCGCCGAGCTCGTCCCGCTAAAGCGGTACTCGGTTGCAATCCGTGCCTATATAATTACTTGATTATTAAGCATTTTCACTCACCACAATCCCCTCCACCACAAGTCTCCCCTGCAATCTGGCTCCTCCCTAAAATCAGCCACTGGCTGATTTCTTTATGGTCGGCCCCCTTTAGGGGGTTGGGGGTATTTTCACTGTGCTAAGATCAACTTTATCGATGACCTTGTAAACAGGATATTGATTATATCCCATTCCCCATTGAGGCACCAGGTACCTGTCGAAAAAATTCCAGGTCATCAAACCATCATTTGACTGAGGTTCGAGCAGGTAAGCTGCAAGGTTTGCAAGTGGTTGTGCCATTCTGACAACTAATGTGCCTGCTTGAAAATCAATGGATTCTCTAACAAATTTGCCTTTTATCGAATTTGTATAATGACCCTGGTTCAGTCTAGACGATCCCTTGAGTTCACTGATCTCAAATCGCTCAACATTAATTTTAGAATCGTTGCTAAGTTCATCCAAAAGAATACCATGAGTCTTCAGAAGACTTATTATGTCAGGATCATGTGTTTTAACCAGGTAAGCAAATGGGAGTCTGACATTCCTGGATCCGTAGTAGTCAATGAAATATGGAACGGTGACAGTTTTTTGCCTGTCGCTTTTCTGAAGTCTTCTCCGTCCGTTTGTATCAGTAATCATTTCTGCTTCGAAAGTCCTGATTGTGACTTTTTCCGCTGCAGGCCTTACTTTAAATTCAATTGCAAATGAATCTGTCACGGAAGGATTCAGTCCACGCCGGACTGTTTTTGAATCGACTTCGCGAAGCATATTCTTTATTTCATCTTTATTAGCTGTTACATATTCAGCCAGAGAATAAATGAGCCGGTAGCAACCCTTAACCCTTGATTCATAATCAGCATAAACGTAGTTCTCATTCAGGATACCCAGACGGTTCCTCAGGCCAAAATAATTGCTCATGTACCTGGGATCAGAGGCGTCATAGAACCATCCGTTCTCAGGCTTCAACATATCATTGAATTCACCATAATAACAGTTCTCAACATTATATTTCTTCAGCAGTGTTCCTGACATTTCCGGTATCATTCTGTCACGCATATAACTGATCAGTGAATTATCACCATTCGGATTTACCATCCAGGTAAAGGTCACAGGTTCTACGTGATACGATCCATTAGTTGTATGGCAATCCATAAAAACGGCAGGATCCCATTTGTTGAATACATTGGAGATAACTCCCCGTACTTCCGGGGATTCTGCTTTCATCCCATCCCTGTTCAGGTCAAGAAACTGACCATTATGCCTGACTCCCACTCCATTCACAGGACCATTTTGATAAGTCCTGTTGGATGGTGATATCTGTTCGTTCCCATCAGGATTGAAGTTGGGGCACAGAAGAAAAACAATATTCTTCATCAGATCAGGATTTTTGCCCGACAAAAGGTCCCTGGCAAACATCAGCACTGCCTCCTTACCTTCAACTTCGCCGGCATGAATGTTTGCCTGCACGTAAATGACTATCCGGCTGTCTTTTATCATCTCGTCCGGAGACTTCGGAAGAGGGTATCCTATAATTAAAAGAGGCACATCCCTTCCCTCCACAGATTTTGCAATTGATTCTACCTTTAAGAATTTTGATGATTTCTTAAGCTGGTCAATGAAGGTCATTACATCATTGTAATCTGATGTGGATTTGAACTCAGATCTTTCGGCAACAGTCAATAAACTGACCTGGCTGTTAGTTTGACATAATGCTGAAATGAGGAGAAAAGTAATTACAACTATTTTTTTCATATTGAAGTAGGTAAAGAACACAGCAATAATAACTAATTTTCTCATGTATGATATAAAATAGTTTAAATCAAAACTAAATTGTATAATTGGTATATAAAAGTCAAATTATTATTAACCACTGGGTTACACGGAGTTGAACGGAGTAAACATTATAACTCTGCGGAAATCTGCGGGGTTTACATCTGCGAAAATCTGCGAGAAAGAATAAAAGACATTTCTCGCAGAGTCACGCAGATAAAAACGCTGAGTTACGCTGAATACCCACCCCAAACCCCTCCAGGGAGCGGATCTCTTTGATTTAACTCTGTGAACGTGGTAAATATATTTTCATATTTTAATTAAATTATATACATTTGCGAACTAATTTTTAAAACATAATACAATGAACAAAGGAACAGTTAAATTTTTTAATGTATCAAAAGGATTCGGATTCATTAAAGATGCAGATTCAGACAACGAGTATTTCGTGCATGCAACAGGTTTGATCGATAAGATTAAAGAGAATGACGAAGTTACTTTCGAACTTGCTGAAGGTAAAAAAGGTATTAATGCTATTAATGTAAAACTAGCATAGTTCAGCACACTACTGATTTAAAATGAGGAGGCCGTATTTACGACCTCCTTTTTTTTAATGTAATTCGAGATGTACTTAATTATTATTTGCATGAAGCCTTGCATTTCTCGCAGAGTTTAGCAGAAATAAGCAACCAGCAATAAAAAGGGGTTGTCTGATCTAACAACCCCTGTTTCAACTCTCTATTTACTCTTCTCAGCTTTTTTTGCTTTTTTTGCAGCACGCTTCTCCTTTAAAGTTTTAGTAGCCTGCTTCTTTTCCTTAGTCTGTTCTTTTGCTTTTTCGTGTGACATGACTTGAAGTTTTAATAATTAAACATGATATTCAAAAATACAGAAAATGGTTCAAATATTTCTATAGGTTCTTGTTGCTGGTTGCTAGTTACTAGTTGCTCGTACCTTTATTTCTTTATTTCTTTATTTCTTTATTTCTTTATTTCCCTGTTTCTCATTGCCAATTAATGATCCTGCGGCCTCATCCAGATACCAGTATAGCCTTCCGTCAGTCGGTTTAACAAATGAAGCAGGAAATTGTTTTTTATTATCATGCTGCTCTAAAATGTTATTAACAATAACGGCCTTATTTTTACCAGTTACCAGGAAGATAATACTTGCCGCATTATTAATTACTTTGCCGGTAATTGATATTCGCTTTTGACCAGTTGAGGGATGAACAGCAATTATGCATATTTTATCCGTCATAAAAAGCTTCTCATTACCAGGAAATACTGAAGCTGTATGGCCATCTTCACCCAGCCCGAGAAGTGTAATATCGAAAAATGGAAGGCCGGCTCTTTTTAGTGTAAAATCATTTATTTCCTTTGAATATCTCTCGGCTTCTTTAACCGGATCTTCCTCTCCTTTTATCCTGTGAATGTTCTCCCGGGGAATCTCAATTTTGCTGAAAAGAACTTCATGGGTCATCCCAAAATTACTTTCATTATCTTCAGGGGGGACGCATCTTTCGTCGACCCAGAAGAAATGGACTTTATTCCACTGGACAGAACTTGCATACTGATCACCCAATGCAGAAAACAGAAGCCTGGGAGTGCTGCCACCGGAGAGTGCTATTGTAAAAGGATAATCACTTGCACAAGCTTCTCTTATCTGTCTGACAAGGTCAAGAGCAAGAGACTCTGCGAGAGCCTGAGGCGATGGAAATATTCTGATGATTCTATCCATTTTCTATTGTTGAATAAGCCTCATCCCCCTAGCCCCTTTCTCCCGGGAGAGAAGGGGGTTAAGCCATAAAATAATAGTTATAGCCCCTCCCTCCCTGGGGGAGGGGTTGGGGAGAGGTTTAGATTATAACTCACAATACAACTCCTCATCCGCCATATTCTTACATGGATACCTCCATGTCAGACCTTCTCCGACAATAAGGTTATTAGAAGGTTCCGGGCCCCATGTTCCTGCAGGATAACCATAAATTTTTATTGCCGGATTGTTTTTCCAGGCACTCTGGATAGGTTCAATGAACTTCCATGCTGTTTCAACCTCATCATCACGCGAAAAGAGGGTTGAATCGCCAAGCATAACGTCGTAAAGAAGCCGTTCATAAGCAGATGGCACCCTAACATCAGCAAGATCCTTGTAATGAAAATCCATATTAACATTTTTGACGTTGAATCCGGCTCCGGGTTCCTTCATGTCGAATTTGAGCAGCATTCCCTCATCAGGCTGGATACGTATAATAAGCTGGTTGCCTGATAACTTTCCCATAACTCTCCGGAACAGATGATGCGGAGTCTGCTTGAAATGGATCACTACTTCAGTGACGCGCGTTGGCAAACGCTTACCTGTCCTTATATAGAACGGAACACCTCCCCATCGCCAGTTATCAATAAAGAATCTGATTGCAACAAATGTTTCGGTTCTTGAGTGAATATCAACATCTTTTTCATATCTATACCCGGTTACGCACTCTCCCCTGATTTTCGACGGAGTATACTGACCTCTTATAACCTGCTTTTCAACATCCTCTTCTTTAATAGGCTGCAATGACTGAAACACCTTGAGCACTTCATTTCTGATAGCATCAGCTTCGAGTGATGAAGGGGGCTCCATGGCTGTTAATCCTACGATTTGAAGAAGGTGGTTC
>CAZCQC010000128.1:0-3738 GCA_964500155.1 uncultured Rikenellaceae bacterium
TCTGGGAAATTATGACAGAGTCAGTGAAGACGAAGATAATCCGGAAGAAGCAGAAGCGAAATTGAAATTTTTTGAGGAATTCAAAAACAAGCTAAGTCCGGTCGATAAAATTCTGGTGACCTTATACCTGGAAGATATTGATTATACTGAAATATCCGAAATAACTGGTCTTAACGAAGGTAATGCAAGGACAAGGATACACAGGATCAAAAATCAAATTAAAAGAGAGTGGGAGGGAAAAAATGGAACTAGATGATTTCAAAGGGACGAAGAGGCTAACAAATGATGTTACAGCCGGTGTTGATAAAAGTGATACTGTGAGAGAAGATAACATTATTGATCTGTTCAGATCGTATCAGAAAAAAAATAAACGAAAGACCACTATTATGATAGCTGTAAATTTAGCATTAGCTGTGATTTACATAACGAACATGTCTTTCCAGACAGGTATGGCAGCTCTTGGATATTTACTTTTGGGGGCAGGAGTTTTCGGGGGAGTGATATATTTATATCTCAGGTATAAAGCATTCGCTCCAGATACCTACTCACTTCCAATAAATGATTTTCTGGAGAGAGCTGAAAGGAATATAAGCTATTTTAATGTTACAGACTATTTGATTGTTATTCCCTTACTGCTGATCATTGGTACTGGTGGAGGTTTAGTTTTCATCGCAAGATTGCTTAAGTATACTGCTAATGACACTCTTCTTATAATAATCTGGGTTCTCTTTTATATCTCGCTCTGTGCATTTGGCTTTTGGGCGGGCAAAAGAAACTGGCAAAAGACTTATGGAGATCTGTTTGAAAAAATAACTGAAATGAAAAACAGTTATTCCGGGAACCACGATACGATTGATTAAAATTTAAATGTAAAAAAACCGCAATGTCAAATTGTATAGGAATTAATACTGATAGGTTGTTGCTGCGTTCAATAAGACCCGATGATGCAACAGCGTTGTTTAAATACCGCTATGATGCGGTAATAAATAAATACCAGGGATGGATCCCAAAAACTATTGATGATGTTTATAATTTCATTGAAAACAGAATATCTCCAACAATTGATTTAGTTAATACATGGTATCAATTTGGAATAATCTTAAAAGAGAATTTTGAATTCATTGGAGATGTGGGAATTCATTTTCTGGACGAACAGAAGAAGCAAGTTGAAATAGGTTGTACTTTAGACATTAATTATCAGGGAAAAGGATTCGCCACTGAAGCTTTATTTCGTGTAATAAACTATGTTTTCTTTAATTTAGATAAACAAATAATAATAGCTTACATTGATCCTGAAAACATTAAATCCAGAGCCCTGGTTGAACGGATTGGTTTTAAAAAAGATACACTTTTTAAAGAGAGTAATTCCAAATATAGAGAGTGGCCTGACGACATAGTTTATTCTTTAAATAAAGATGAGTGGATTTCAAAGAGATAGTTCTCTCAACTTAACACTATAAATGTGAAGGCTTTACGGCATGAAGGCGTTAAGGGGCATGAAGGCGTTAAGGCATGAAGGCGTGAAGCCAGGAAGGTTGTTATAAGGTTTTGAAGTTATGCAGTTATGTCGAAGCAAGGATCCCGATCTGTGGGATAGGTATGCGGTTTTGCCCTTCGCCAAATGCTCTCTCCCCCGCACGCCGCATGCCGCTCATAGTTGTTCCGCCCATGCAATGGGGAACGCCAAGGTATTTTTCAGCCGTTTATACCAGATCGCATGCTTCGGGCGGCATCCAGTGGGCAGCCATTCCTTCCCATTTAATATTACAACCAATCGGGTTTGTAACAGGGATCGAGATTGGTTTTCCGGCAGTAAGTTCTTCCAGGGCAATTTCAAGGTTATTGACAGTCATTCGTGATATATCGCGCGGACTATCCACACCTCTGCCTGTATAGACAAGCTTCCTGTTCTGATCGAACACAAAGAAGTGTGGAGTTCTCAGGGCGCCATAAGCCCTGGCTACTGACTGATCCTTATCATAGAGATATAACCATGGGAAACGGTATGTCTCCATCCGTCTGACCATATTGGGAAAGCTGTCTTCAGGATAAGTGTTTTCGCTATTGGAGTTTATTCCGGCGAATCCAACCTCTTTCTCCAGGTACTTTTCTGCTGTCGATCTTGTAACCTCATCTGAGCCTATCACATAAGGACAGTGATTACAGGTGAAGAAGATAACCAGGAATCTGTATTTATCAAAGTCAGACAGTCTATAAGTTGAGCCGTCAGTGGCAGGCAGAGCAAAATCTATGGCATTATTACCGGGTTGTAAAGTATATGACATGGCTATTTCTTTAAATTCCTATAAAAATACTAACAATCAATCAAATTTATTGTTTGAGGTCAGATGCATTCTGCTCTCTCTTTCATTGGCTCCCCGCATTATCCTGTAAGAGGCTTCAATGCTTCAAGCGGCAGTTTTTTCGTTTTTTGGCTTATTTCCCTGACCTGGTTTTTACATTGGTGTAACTTACACAAAATAATTGACCACTTATGGCCGGCCAAAAGTATGTTGTAACTAAAAGTAATCTTCTTCGTCTTTATTATCAGAAGTTCGGTAATGATAATTATCCAACTGATATTATATCTTCATCAGATTAAAAACAAGACAAATGAAAAAAGTATTTTATTCTATGATCCTTGCGGTCCTGATTTTGATCATGCAGGGGTGTGAAGATGATATTTGGCATCATAAAATAACAGTTATCGGAACAGGACCGGTAATAACCAGGCACCTCGATCTGCAAGCGTTTAACAAAATTGAAAATACAGGTATTGCAAATTTTTACATTACCATCGGAAGTCCTCAGTCAGTTGTTCTGAAGGCGCAACAAAATATAATTGATGTCATGACCTGGGAAGTCGGAAACCAGGAGTTAAAAGTCGGATATGATAAAGATGTCTCTATTGAAAAAAATGAAGAAATCCGGTTTGAAATCACTGTACCTGAAATAAAAGAAATTGAATTGACAGGGGTAGGAGATTTTGATTTATCAGGTGCTGACCAGGATGAGTTAACGGTCAATCTCACTGGTGTCGGCAGTGTAAGAGCATATGATATGAAAGTAAGTACCTGCAACATTACTTTAACCGGAGTAGGTGATTGCAAAGTTTTTGTGATCGATGAACTGAATGTTAAAATAGCAGGTGTCGGATACGTTTACTACAAAGGAGATCCGGAAATAAATTCAACGATTACGGGAGTAGGCAGATTGATTAATGACAATTAATACTTCCGTTACGCCATCAGCCCCTGACATCGCCGTTCACCTTTAATATAATGTCATGCGATCGTGCAGTTAAAAACTGCAAAACAGCAGAACATTTTATACCCACCCCCCACCCCTCCCGAGAGGGGAGCCATATAGAGCAACCCCGGAAACCAAGACTAATGAGGTCTGCTGATCATGCAATAAAATGTCTCTTCGTTCCGCTTTGCGGAATTTCGCTTCGCTCAATCTCTAAGTCTCCTTTACGTCGATATGCCTTGACATTTCCAGTCGCTATATACTTTCTTCCCCATACCTCATACCCCAAACCAGTTAATATAATTCCCGCCAATTTCGTATTTTAGCTGTCCCTGATTTGATAAAGATCCTTCAATAACCAGAAATGTATACAAAAGCAATTGTCAGAAAACCCGGCAGGAATTTCGCTGAAGGAATTACGACTTCAAACCTGGGCAAAGCCGATTTTGAAAAAGCCCTTGAACAGCATTCAGCATATTGTGATGCGCT